>ONEP01000098.1 GCA_900316875.1 Candidatus Ruminimicrobium bovinum | reverse complement strand
GGTCATGCCATATGTTATATTTTTTATTTGCATTGCAACACCTTTTTTTAACTTCTTAAATGTCGCATATGTGTTTTAACTTTTCCATAATGCGCCGCCAACGGCGCCTTATTGCTTTTATATTTATTTTTTTGTATCATAATAAGCTAAGTTTTAAAAATGGGGGAAATTTTTATGAAAAATTTTATATTGTTCGGCCCTCCCGGTGCAGGTAAGGGAACGCAAGCAAAAATAATAAGTAAAAATTTTAATATACTTCATTTATCTACCGGTGATATGCTGAGAGAACAGAAAGACGACCCCATTTTAGCACCTTATATGTCAAGCGGGAAATTGGTTCCGGATGAAGTTATAATAGAAATGGTCTTTAAAAGGTTGCAAAGAGATGATTGTAAAGAAGGTTTTTTGTTGGACGGTTTTCCCAGAACCTTATTACAGGCCGAAAAGTTAAATGAATTTTTAAGAAAAAACAATAAAAAAGTTGATGGTGTTTTTTGCTTATTGGTAAGTGATGATATTATTATAAAAAGACTTTCGGGAAGAAGAGTTTGTCCTAAGTGCGGCGGTAGTTTTAACGTAAATTCAATGCCGCCGAAAAAGGAAAATGTTTGTGATTTTTGCGGTGCGGAATTGGTTCACAGAAAAGATGATATGCCGGAAGTTATAAAAGAAAGAATTTCCGTTTATGAAAAGCAGTCTAAAGTTCTTATAGATTTTTATGATAAATTAAATGTTTTATTAAAATTGGACGGGACATTAAATCCTAATGTTATTTTTGAACGGATTTCCAATTTTGTAAAAAATAATGTAAAATAAAAACCGCTTTGCGATTTTTATTTTAGCTTAGAGCTGAGGGAACGAAGTTCCCGACTCAGCTAAGAAGATGCTTTGTGTTTTCTGCATCAGTTGAATTTGCGGAGCAAGTTTTTATGAGTATCGAATTGAAGAGCCCTTCTGAAATTGAAAAAATGCGGATTGCAGGTAAGGCAGCCGCAGAAATTTTAGAAGGTTTAAGGGCTTTTATTAAGCCGGGAATAAGTACCAAAGATATAGATGTTGAGGTTTATAAAAAAACAAGGTCTTTTAATATGAAACCTGCCTTTTTGGGATACGGCGGCTTTCCCGCATCGGCATGTGTTTCGGTTAATGATGAGTTGGTTCACGGGATACCGAATGACTCTCGTGTTCTTTCTTCCGGTGACATAGTAACTGTTGATATCGGAACGATATATGAAGGATATTATTCCGATACTGCTTATACTTTTCCTGTCGGTAAAATAAATAATTCGGCAAAAAAGTTATTACAAGTTACCGAAGACTCATTATATGTTGCTATAGAACAGGTTAAACCCGGAAACAGACTTGGCGATGTTTCCTACGCAGTCCAAAATTATGCTGAGGGCTTTGGTTTTTCTATCGTTCGCGAGTATTGCGGACATGGTGTCGGCAGAAATTTGCATGAAGAACCGAATGTTCCTAATTTTGGAAAACCGGGAACGGGTGTTCGTCTTGTTGAAGGGATGACTTTTGCTATAGAACCGATGGTCAATTTTGGTAAAAGGCATGTAGATGTTTTGTCCAATCAATGGACCGTCGTTACAAGAGACGGCAGTTTGTGTGCGCATTTTGAACATACTGTTGTCGTTACAAAAGACGGATGTGAAATTTTAACAAAAATTTCATAGTTCGAACAGAAGGAAAAAATGGCAAAAGAAGAAAAAATAGAAATTACGGGCAAAATTTTGGAATCGCTTCCTAATGCAATGTTTAAAGTTGAAATAGAAGGCGGGCATGTAATTTTAGCGCATATCTGCGGTAAAATGAGAATGCACTATATTAAAATTTTACCCGGTGATAAAGTAAAAGTTGAACTTTCTCCTTATGATTTAACAAGGGGAAGAATTACTTATAGAGAAAAATAAAGGCGGGAGAATGTTATGAAAGTTAGAGCATCGGTAAAACCAATGTGTCAAAAGTGTAAAATTGTAAAAAGAAAAGGCGTTATCAGAGTTGTTTGCCAAGATCCGAGACACAAACAAAGACAAGGATAGTTTTAAGAAAAATATAAATACCATAACGGAGGAGTTATAATGGCAAGAGTTGCCGGAGTAGATTTACCAAAACAAAAAAGGTTGGATATAGCATTAAGATATATTTACGGTATAGGACCGGTTCTTTCAAATGCAATAATAAAAGAACTTAATCTTGACCCGGCAAAAAGGGTTAAAGATCTTACCGAAGCCGAAGTTAACCAAATAAATAACCTTATTACGAAAGAATTTAAAGTAGAAGGTGATTTAAGAAGAGAAATTCAGGCAAATATAAAAAGATTGATAGATATCGGCAGTTACAGAGGCATGAGACATAAAAGAAATCTTCCCGTAAGAGGTCAAAGAAGTAAGACAAATGCCAGAACAAGAAGAGGAAAGAGAAAAACCGTAGGTGCGGGAAAAGCACAGGCACAGGCAAAAAAATAAAAAATTAAATTAAGTAATTTGTAGAGGAGACAAACTAATGGCAGACGAGAAAAAATCTGTTTCAAAAAAGAAAATAAAATATTCCGGCGGAATAGCCAGAGCATATATACAATCAACATTTAATAATACAATAGTTTCGATAACCGACGACAAAGGTAATACATTGGCTTGGGCCAGTGCCGGCGGTTCGGGGTTTAAAGGTGCAAAAAAAGGTACTCCGTTTGCGGCACAAATGACTGCAAATGCAGTAGGTAAAAAGGTATTGGATTACGGTGTAAAACAAGTTTCTGTTTTCGTTAAAGGTCCCGGGCCGGGAAGAGAAACGGCTATAAGAGGGCTTCATTCATCAGGTCTTATGATTATGTCAATTAAAGATGTAACACCGGTTCCTCATGACGGTTGTCGTCCGCCAAAACCGAGAAGAGTTTAATAGTTTATTTGTTAAGTAAAATATTTTTGGAGGATTTTAATAGATGTCACGTTATATTGGTTCGGTTTGTAAACAATGCAGAACAGAAAGAGAAAAACTTTTTTTAAAAGGTCAAAGATGTGTTACAAATTGCACTCTTGACAGAAAAAGAGGTAAAAATGCCCCCGGTCAACATGGTGCCAAAAAAGGTAAAATGTCCGATTACGGTAAGCATTTGAGAGAAAAACAAAAAGCAAGAAGAGTTTTCGGATTGTCCGAACAACAGTTCAAAAGATACTTCATTGTAGCTGAAAAAATGCCGGGCTTAACGGGTGATAACTTGTTAAGACTTTTGGAATTAAGACTTGATAATGCGGTATTTAAATTAGGTTTTGCTTCCTCAAGAAAAATGGCAAGGCAAATGGTTATGCACGGAAATATTACCGTTAACGGTAAAAAAACGGATGTTCCCAGATACCAGGTGGCAGTAGGTGATGTTATTTCGGTTAAAGATAAATATAAAACAAATGTTAACCTTGTAAAATTATTGGAAAAACCGGCAAGTGTTCCTGGTTGGTTGGAATTTGATAAAAATGCAATTTCGGGAAAAGTTAAATCCGAACCTGCACCGGAAGAATTTTCTCATCCGATAAACAGTCAGTTGATAGTAGAATTGTATTCAAAATAAAATTAAACGTTTAATAAAGCGTTTTTATGGAGTTATAATAGGATGAAAACACCAAACTTAGACAAATTAAAAAAATTGCAGTTGGAAGAAAAAACAGCAACCAAAACATTCGGAAGATTTTTTGCACAACCTTTTGAAAGAGGTTACGGTCATACAATAGGAAATTCTTTAAGAAGAATTTTACTTTCAAGTATAGATGGCTCTGCCATAACATCCGTTTCCATTAAAGGTGCTCAGCACGAATATGATGTAATAAAAGGTGTTAGGGAAGATGTTCTTCAAATGATTTTGAACCTTAAAAAAGTAAGAGTTAAATTGGTAGGTTCAACCAGTGAAACTTTAACTTTAAAAGTAAATAAAGAAGGTGTTGTTACCGCAGGTGATATTGACAGAAACAGTTCCGTTGAAATATTAAATCCGGAACAGGAAATTGCAAATCTTACCGCAGGTGCTTCTCTTGAAATGCAAATGGAAGTAACAAGGGGCAAAGGTTATGTTTATGCAAGTGATTTGGCAAACAGTCGCAAATATCCCGTCGGAACAATAGTAATGGATGCTTTGTTTTCGCCGGTAACAAAAGTTAATTATGAAGTTGAAAATACAAGGGTTGACCAATCTTTAAATTATGATAAATTAATAATGGAAGTTTGGACGGACGGCTCAATTTCTCCTCAGGATGCTTTAATTGAATCGGCAAAAATATTACAGGCAAGTTTGTCTATTTTTACCGGGCAGGCAACTGTTGTTAAAGAAGAAGAACCTTCCGAAAAAACTGTTGAAGCAGAACCCGTAAAAAAAGCTAATGCCGATAAATCGGAAGATATAAAAAATCAACCCATAAGCATTTTGGATTTATCTACAAGAGCATCAAACAGTTTGAAAAATGCAGGTATAAAAACAGTAGGTGAAATTACCGAATATTCGGAAATAGATCTTATGGAGTTTGAAAAATTCGGTAAAACCTCACTTGTAGAAATTAAAAAGAAATTAGAAGAACTCGGATTATCTTTGAAGGAGCAAAAGTAATGATAAAAAATCATAATACTCGTAAATTAGCCGTTACACCTTCTCATAAAAAAGCAATGATGAGAAATATGACGACAAGTCTTTTTCTTCACGAAAAAGTAACAACAACAGTCCCTCGTGCTAAAGAAGTTGTCAGGTTTGCCGAAAAGCTTATAACCAAAGCCAAAGCTGCAGATTTGAATGCTAAAAAAGCAATTCACAGTGAAATAGCAAATAAAGATGTTGTTAAAAAAGTTTTTGATGTATTGGTACCAAGATATAAAGAAAGAAACGGCGGATACACTCAAATTCTTAAACTTGGCGTCAGAAAAGGTGATGCTGCACAGCAGGCAATAGTTAAATTGGTTATATAAAAATTATTGTTTGTAAATGTTTTATAAGAAATATAAGGAGCAGAAAATTTAATTTTTTCTGCTCTTTTTTATTTTTTAAATTTTTCGCACTTTTTGGTATTTATTTGTTATAATATAAAATTATATTTTTTAAATATAGAGGTTGTTATGGCAGGTTCAAAAAATAAAAATATAAACAGGTTTTTTGTTGCAACAATTTATTGCATTGTTGCGTTTCTGTTGACATATTGTTTTGTATCAACGAAAGAAACAGGTATTATAGGGGAAGCATTGGTGAAAATTCTTAATACTATTTTAGGATACGGATCGTATGCGATACCTGTTCTTTTTTTGCTTGCCGGTATAAAACGTTTTAAAATTTCCATTCAACTTAAACCTAAGTTGGAATTTGTTATTTCCGTATTTATTATTGTTTTTGTATCAGTATTGTTGCAATTGTTTAAAATGTCAGGCGGATGGGTCGGTTCAAAATTGTCTCCGTTTATCATTGAATTTGTCGGCTTTCCCATAGCCGTAGTTTCTGTTTCTTTGTTAATTTTATTTTTATGCATAAAACTTTTAAGGATTTCCATAAAAAATATTATTGCAAGTTTTTGGGTATCGTTAATTGACGATATTAAAGGTTGGAATGATAAAAAGGCGGGAAAAGAAAAAACTGCAATAATTCAAAAAAATAAAAAAGATGACGAAGATACCGTATTTGAACAAACCGAAAAACCGAGGATTATAGACAGCAGACAAAATAATAAAAAAGAAGAAAAATACGATTTTGTTAAGGAACAAATTAAAACTGCACAGGAAGAAACAAAATTAAAAATTTCACAAATTGATAAAGCGGAAAAGGAAAAGATAGATACAAAAAATTTTAAATATGTATTACCTCCTGTAAATCTTTTAAGAGAAGGCGCTTTAAATACACAAATAAATGAGTCGGAACTTCAACAAAGAGCTGAGGCATTAAGAGAAACATTAAAATCTTTTAAAATAGATGCAATTGTGCAGGATATCATACCGGGTCCCGTAATTACAAGGTATGATATTGTGCTTGCACCCGGTGTGAAAATTCAATCCATAACAAATATAAAAGATAATATTTCTTTGGCAATGAAAACGGCAGCCATAAGAATAGAACAAATTCCGGAAAAATCTGCAGTCGGTATAGAAATACCTAATCCTAAAGCATCACTTGTAAGTTTAAGGGATATTCTTGATACTGCCGAATTCCATAATTCGAAATCTTTGTTGTCACTTGCGATAGGAACAAAAACTGACGGAAGCGGTTACATTTCAAATTTGGCAAAAATGCCGCATTTGCTTATAGCAGGTTCAACGGGTTCGGGTAAAAGTGTGGGTGTTCACAATATAATTTTATCCATCCTTTATAAAGCAAGACCGGACGAAGTAAAATTTTTACTTATTGACCCGAAAAGAGTTGAAATGACGGCATACAAAGATATCCCTCACTTATATAATCCTTGTTGTATGGCGGAT
>ONEP01000003.1 GCA_900316875.1 Candidatus Ruminimicrobium bovinum | reverse complement strand
GAAATAGAATTAGTTTTTTATCTTTATACATTTTTTTTAAATTAAGAGGATCTTTTAATTTAATATTTGGGTCGTAATAAGATTCGTCTGTTCCAATATAAACTGTTTTAACATTTCTTGTACTTCTTTTCATTTCGTTATACATTATATCCTTGAGATGAGAAGTACATACATATGTTGAATCTATAAAATCTGAAACTGCATTTGAATCTTTTGGAAATCCTCCATTTCTTAATGTTAAATTTTCTGCGTGTATATAATCTACAATTGGAAGATTATTGAATTTACATTTTAACCAAGGTAATATATAATAGCCATAATAACTATTGGTTACAAAAACTATATTTATACGTCTGCTTTTTATTATATATTCAATGAATGATGGCCAATCTTTCTTTTTTAGAAATGTTGTTAAATCGAAATACTCATCAACATATTCTTCAAAATCAGGTCTTAAAATATAATCACATTTTTGAGTTGTTATTATACTTATTTCATAACCACTTGATTTTAATCCTTTTATTAAATTTAAATTGAATATTTCTGCTCCACCTGAAACTGCCCAAGGAAATATAAATAAAATTCTCTTTTTTAAATCTTCAGGAACAATAGGTTTTCTATTTAAATATATTTTTCTTGGAATATCTGTAAAATCTATTTTATTATTATCATTATCATCAAAACTAATTACATCTTGCTTAAATTCTAGAATTTCAGAAACATTACTTAAATCATATGATTTACTAGGCTTTTCAGGAGAAATTCTGCGCCAATAACCATAATAATCCATTTTTAAAGGAACCAAGTTTTGATTTAGGTTTGGATTATTTAGGTTTGAAGTAAGGAATATATTTTTTCTTACAAATACTCCTGAAGAAGATATATTTTTATCTTCTATTATCATTATACTGTTATTTATTAATCTATTTTTTTACCAAATTCAACTGTATACGAATATGCAAAATCGGCTTCTTTATTAAGAAGCATAGAAAAGTAACCACATTCTAATAAAGTTTTATCTATAAGATCATTTTCCTCAAAATAAAAAATCAAATCTGTTGAAGATTCTTTTATTCCTGTTAATTTAGCATCTTGAACTGAATTATATTTACTTTTTATAAGTTTTATTTGATTGTTTTTTAAAAGTTTATTATCAAGAAAAACTTTTTTTGTATTTGTTACAATAATCCACTCCCAATATGGAAATGTTTGGTTTTGTAATGATTTTAACATTTCTAAAATAAATTCTGAATTAGATTTTTCATTACAAACAGTTACAACACTCACTAGTGGTGCTCCGTCATTTTTACTTTTGCGCTTTGTTAATTTATTAATAGATGTTGAAAAAAAATTAAAATGACGCATTTCTCTTTTACTATTTATTTGCATAATTCGCCTCCGTACAATCATACTAACTAGTAAATTATACCACGAAAATGAAAAATTATCAATTGTTTTTGCCTTTTTGTAGCTTATTAAAGGATACTCCTAAAACAAGAAAATATACAATAAACATTGAAAAACTATGTACTAATAATGAACTTGCTTCAAATAAAAATTTAGATGGCTTGTAATCGATATATAAAGTCATCAGAAGAACCGAAAAAAGTAAAGCAATAAAACTTATTTTAATACCTGTTTCAGTTACCTTTTTAATTGGTGAGTTTAATTTTTCGGTAGAAAAAACTTGAAATAGTTTCTTAATTATAAAAATATATCTTGTAATATATATCATGATTTACCTCCAAAACTATGCTTTAAATTAATAATAACATAATTAATTTGATTTTTACATGGAAATAAAAGACATAAAAAAACAACCTATTGTTTAGGTTGTTTTAATATTTATTTTGTACTCATTGCATTTAATTTTTTAGATAAAGCTGATTTTTTTCTAGCAGCTGTATTTTTAACAATAACGCCTTTTGTACAAGCTTGATCTATTTTCTTTGTTGCAAAAGAAAATGCTTTAGTTGCTTCTTTAACATCACCTTTTGAAACAGCTTCTTCAAATTTCTTAACAGCTGATTTATATCCAGACTTTATAGAATTATTTCTTGCAGTCTTTGTTTCAATTACACTTACACGTTTAATTGCAGATTTAATATTTGGCATTTTTGCACCTCCCTTAAACAGATACTAATTTTTAACAAATACTATTTTACCACGAAAAATAACATTTGACAAGAGATAATTGAAAATTTTGAAATATTTAAAAAGTAACTAAAAAATGCTTAAATCATATTATATATAAAAGGCTTTGCCTAAATAATAGAAAGGATGAGTTATATATGGAATATGATAAAAATATATGTCCAGTTGTAAAAGTAGATGGAGTAATAGAAAAAGGTAAACAATATGATGTTGATGTGACATTACCAGGAGATGATAGAAATGTAATATATGGAATAGTAAAAGATTGCTATAAGGATCCTGTAGAAGATGCTGTTGTGAAATTAAT
>ONEP01000002.1 GCA_900316875.1 Candidatus Ruminimicrobium bovinum | reverse complement strand
TTTCAATATGTGTTGCACCTTTAACAAGGAATAATTCTTTATCTTGTGTTCCTACTGCTTTTGAAAAAACTTGTTCTGTCATATATAGAGTATCGGCATTGGAGCCCGCAATCATTAAAAGAGGTTGGTTTATTAAATCCACATTATCCGATGCATCAAAACTCATCAAATCTACCAAACTGCTTACGGTATAACTGAATGTTGAGTTTGGATGTCTGTGTGTTTTGCCGTAATAATAATATCCGTCTCTATAAAGGTCATAAGGTAAATCCTTTGCTTTTTCTTCCGGCATATCTCTCATATCGGGTGTATATGCAATTTCTCCGCCTGCAACTTCTTTTGCTCTTGCATCACAGGCTTGTTTTAATCTTTCTTGTATAGTATTTATTTGTGAGTCCAAAAATCCGTTCTTTCTTACAATTCCCGAATTAAACATACTTAAAGTTGCAACAGCTTTAAATCTTTTTTCGGTTTGTGCGGTTTTTATTGTATATCCTCCACCTCCGCAAATTCCCAATACTCCAATATTATTTGCATCGACTCCCGGAAAGTTTGAAAGAATATCTGCCATACCGTGAATATCTTCAATTCTGTTTTGCGGTTTATCGGTATTTCTGGGCATACCTTCGCTTGCTCCCTGATAAGAAGCATCTGCAGCCATTGCAATAAAACCGTGTTCTGCAAGTTTTTGTGCATATAAACCTGCAACCTGTTCCTTTACTCCGCCGTTAGGATGAGCAACTGCAACTGCAGGATATTTTTTTGTTTTATCGTTTTTATTATAATCTGCCGGAACATAAACATTTGCCGCAATTTTTAGCCCGTTAAGTTTATAAGATATAGGTATGATATTTACTTTACCTTGTTCATTTTTTGTTATTGCTCCTTCGTAAACAAGTCCCCAAACATTGTTATTGTGAGTATTTTCTTTTTTTATTTCTTTTTCTGTTTTGTAAGTAAACAATTCCATTTTTGCTCCCTTTTTTGAATCTTTTGCGGCAAACACATTAATAATAACCGCAAACATAATTAATACTGTTAATAAAATTTTTTTCATAGAATTTTCCTTTAACCTATTTATCCAAGTTATTTTCTTTTAACCATTTTGCAAACAAATCCGCCAAAATATCGTTATTCAAATCTTGCATTAAAAAGTGTGTGTTTCCATAAATACCAATATTTGGTAATTCTACTAAAGTACAGTTTCCGCCGTTTTTGTTTATTGTCTCAGTAAACTTTCTTGCCATTTGTAAACGAACTCTCCAATTTTCATCTCCTAAATTATCGGAAACTTCTTCGGGAATATAATCACCGAAATACATAACTATAGGAATTTTTGTAAGTTTTAAGAAATCTTGTTTTGAAACCGGAATCGGTGCCGTTCCGCCTGTTTTTCCGTCAATAGCTTGTGGTAAATCATCCTCAGGAAATACAAAAGCACCCGGTTCATAAGCAGCAATACCGGCAACTTTATCGTTTGCAATAGCCGCAAACCATCCCGGAACACCGCCTGCACTATGTGTTACTAAAACAGTTTTTCCTACTTTATTTACGGTTTCAATAATTGCAGCAACATCCGATGTACCATTACTTAAATCCGGTGTCATTTGACGGAAAAATTGAGAAAGATATTCTTTATCGGTTGAAAACTGAACACCTTTATTATAGTTAGGCCATATGCCTATTCTCCAAATATCAAACCAAAACATTTCGTCTGCAACCGGTTTTAGTTTTTTTTCTGCGGAAGATCTTCCTGCAGAACCTCTTCCAGGTAAATCCATTACATATACAGGGAAACCATGTCTTAACATTAATGTTGAAAAACCGTCTCTGTTATCGGGAGTCATTTTCCAACACATTCCGGAACCGCCATAGCCGTGAATAAAAACAAGCGAAGATTTTTTTGCTTTAGCCGGAATTTGATATTCTACAAAAGCATGGTCTGCATGGTATGCTTGTCCTGTTTCATCTTGTTCCGCCCAACCTACAAATTTTGAATTATCATAAACACCGTCTCTTTGAATAATTTGTCCTCCGGCTGCAAAAGAGCCTTGCTTTTGAATTTTTAAAACTTTATCAGCAGAAAAAGAATAAGTTGCAGCAATAAACAGAAACATTACACTTAACCAAAATACAATTTTTTTCATTTTATTCTCCTTATTTTCCTTTTATAATATATTTTTCCAACAAAATTTTAAGTTGCAAATCGCAAAACTTTTTTGTCCACTTATCAGGTTCAAAATC
>ONEP01000250.1 GCA_900316875.1 Candidatus Ruminimicrobium bovinum | reverse complement strand
CCTTATTGCATCTAAGGATATTCTTATTCAGGTCCTGGATCAACGGGCCGGGCGGGGCAAAAAATATAGACGGGTCTTACCCATTTGTAAAAATTGAGAACCGCCCGGCTCCATTGTCCTTTAGTTTAACTTTCAATATCGGCATAAATTTACTATTTTTGTTGCACAAACCTTGGAACAGAAAACTACGCTGCAAATCTAAGGTTTGTAGAAACAGTCGAGCTATGTCAGATATAGATAAAATACAGTTGTTCGAGAATCAGAAAGTCCGGACGATATGGATAGAGAGCGAAGAGAAATGGTATTTCTCTATCAAAGATGTAGTTTTGGTACTCGCCGATGCGAAGGATCCCAAAGATTACCTTTCCAAGATGCGGCGCCGCGAACCGGAACTAGCAAAAGGGTGGGGACAAATTGTCCACCCCCTTATCGTTCACACTCCTGGAGGCCCTCAGAAAGAGAATTTTGCCAATCTGGAAGGAATGTTCCGCATCATCCAGTCCATACCCTCCAAGAAAGCCGAGCCATTCAAGCGCTGGCTCGCGCAGGTGGGCGCTGAGAGGATTCACCAGATGCAGGACCCGGAGCTGGGCATCCAGCAGTCCCTCCAGGATTACAAGAGGCTGGGTTATTCTGACAACTGGATTAACCAACGCCTCAAGAGTATCGAGATTCGCAAAGACTTAACCGACCAGTGGAAAGCTCACGGTGTAGAAGAAGGAGTGGGTTACGCTACTCTTACAGATATTGTCTACTATACTTGGGCTGGCCTTACCGCCCGCGAATACAAACACCTAAAAGGCCTCAAGCAAGAGAACCTCCGGGACAATATGACCAATGAAGAGTTGGTGATGAATATGCTGGCCGAACTTACCACCAGCAATATCACCAAGGAAGAACACCCGGAAACCATGTCCGAGCACGCCCGGGTAGCCGCACGCGGCGGATCCGTCGCCAAAGTTGCCAAGGAAGCCTTTGAAAAGCAGACAGGCAAAAAAGTCGTCAGTCCGCTCAGCATGAAACGCTACATTGCATCACAGCAGCCGGAATTAGAGTTTGGAGCGGATGAGGATGCGGACAATGACGGACAAAAGGAATAACTAGCTGATTCTTTAATCTGTATCAATATGGCATCCAACATTGACCAGAACAAACTGAAAGTCGCAATTGACTGGATTAACAAACTTGCTAACGGGATGAATCCATTTGATGATAGAGTTCTTCCTGATAGCGACATCGTGAATAACGTTCACATTTCTCGCTGTCTATTCTATGTATCCAGCCTGCTTGAAGGTGTTGGGAAGAAGAAGGGCTCCCAGCAGAAGCAGTATGAATTGGAATTCCAGCTCACTCCGGAGATTGCGTCAAAGGTCTATATTGCCGAGAGGACAGGAATTGCTATGTTCGTCAAGGAGATCAATAAGGAGATTCCGGATAATATGCAGCCTCTGGCCGCATCAAAGGTCACCCAGTGGCTGGTATCGGTAGGATACCTGATAGAGCAGCAAAGCAGCGACGGCCGCAAATACAAGGCTCCGACAGAACTCGGAACATCCATTGGAATGACATCCGCATGGAGAGATGGCTCACAGGGGCAGTACCTTGCTATATCCTATGACGCCAACGCGCAGCACTTTATCCTTGAGAATCTCTTTAAGCTATAGCTCGATTTCTCCGCACTTCAGCATATTCTCGTAATAGGTCAAGTTGATTCTGCGGTTGCATCCACTCTTGTCTTCCTTATAATTCGTACAGCCAAGGAACGGCTGATAGTCTTTCTTTCGGACAATCAGGTAGCCATCCTTGCAGCAGTCGCACTTGAGGATAGGAAGGATGCCGCCGGAGAGGTCGTTGGTCATGAAATCACAGATTTCCGGCTCATTGGTACATATCCAGAGGCGTAGACCGAGGTCTTTCTTATGCTTGTACTGGAGCGGATAGCCACAAATCGGGCAGCGCTTAATCATAGAGATGTCGGGAGAATCGGTCTTGGAGATGTCCAGTTCTCCGTTCACGCAGACCTTGTCGTATTCCTGGACCAGTTCTGCCACGAAGCGTGACGGGCGCTGCTGAGGCACTGCTATGTAGACTCTATTCTTGGTGCGGGTCATCGCCACATAGAACAGGCGGCGCTCTTCGGCATACTCAATGGTGCGGTCCTCGCGGATGACCAGTTTCATCACAGGATCGTCTTCAATCTTGGACGGGAAGCCATAGACGGCGTTCACTGCGTTGATGATGATGACGTTGTCGTAGCCCAGACCTTTGGAACGGTGGGCTGTGAGGAATGTCAGTTTGGCTTTGGGATATGCCTTCGATTTGACATCGCCGGTGCTCTCGAAATAGGTAAACAGGCCACTGCGACTGAGGTTGAAAGCATCGAATCCATATCGGCCGATAAGGAGAATGGACGAGTTGGCTGGTTTCCCTTCCTTGGCGTTTGCTTCCATTATCTGGCCGATACAACGCTCGACAGCCTGTGCCTGCAGGAAGAACTTGCCGCCCTTCCCTTCGAGGTCTTTCTTGTCGCCATCCTCGGAATAAGACTCAATGATGATGGGGAAATCGATATGCTTGGGGCTGATGAGCGATTTCTTTATCTGCGACGAGTTCTTCTGGATGAAACTACCGGCGATGTCGATAACCTCCTGCGAGTTGCGGTACGTCTTGGTTATCTTCAACTCTTCCCCGTAGCCCATTATCTCGGCAAAGTGAGTGAAGAGGGTGATGTCTGAGCCGGCATAGGCATAAATGGACTGCCAGTCATCGCCCACGGCGATAATCTTAGCATCGCAAATCTGGGACAACGCCCGGGCAAGGTCAAATCGCTGCCGGGAGATGTCCTGGTATTCGTCGATGATGATGTATTTGAAGTTCAGTTTCTCGCCCATATCCTGCTGCTCCTGCAGAATCTTGGCGGAATCGTTTATCATATCCTCGAAGTCCACAGCGCCACGCTCCTTCAACTTCTTGGAGTACTCCAGGTAGCATTGGTGGCAAACATCCAGGAAGAGTTTTGTGCGGACGTTATCGGTCATCCGGTGCATTTCGCGGAACTTGTCCGTGTCGTAGCCGTTGGTCTTGAAGTTCTGGATGAAGGTGCAGAGGAGGCGGACCAGTTTGAGGATGTATTTATTCTCCTCGGTGGATACGATCTTCTGATAGACTTCCTGTTCGGAGCGAGGTTCCAGGGTGATACCAGCCGCAATTAGTTGTTCTTTCAGATGCTCAAGCAGCGGGCGTCCATCCTTGTACTGGGAGAAGGTATAGATGAGTTCCGTGCCGTGGTCGCGGTGGAACTGGACCTTGTCATTGACCTCCTTCTTATAGCGTTCCAGTTCGGCTTTGGTATAGCGGTTATGGGTACCGTCTTCCGTGATGCCAAAATGCTCGATGTAGATGGTCCTGTCGCCCTGCTTGATGGTGAAGTCAGGGGTGTAGGGCTTGTAAGACTTCCGGAAACTATAGGGATATATCTTCTCGTACTCGTAATCAACCTTATTGAGGTACAGGAAGTTTGCAATCTGAACTTCCTGAGCAGAGCGCAGTGACTCGTAATTGATGGTGATTGATTTGCCGGTACGCTTGTTTGTGATGGTCTCCACGTACTCGTTCATATTGGAGCGCATCGTAGAGAAGTCAGCCTTGGAGATGTAATTGAAGAAGGCATTGAGGTCGTCACCTTCGTACGGCGCATCGAAATAACTACCGAAGAAGAGGATGAGTTTATTCACCATCTCCGGCTCCCGTAGGACATCGTTCTTCAGGTAGTTATTGATGACATCGAACATGAAACCGCTGTCAACGACATTCTTTTTGTCGGCATCCTGTTTCCGGAGAATGGCGTAGCCGGTCTTGTGGAAGGTGGTGACTGGGCAGTTTATCTTCAGGGCCTTGTTAATCTTGTCGCGGAGTTCGCCCACAGCCTTGTTGGTGAACGAGATGACGAGTATCTGTTCTGGTACGACGTGCTTGCATTCCACAAGGTATTTCACCTTGGCGGCCACAGTGGTGGTCTTTCCTGCACCTGCGCCGGCCACGACCAGCATATAATCTTCGTCTGTGAGAACCACCTTGCGCTGCTCTTCGTCCAGGGAGATGGCGGGATCGACTTTGGAAAGTACGGTGTCCAGGTAATGCTTCTCCGAGACGAGGTGGCGCTGCAGGTATGTCTGATTGTGCTGCTGGATATTGGTGGAGCCATCCTTCAGGTCGGCAAGGTCGGCGTAATTGCGGAGGAAGGCTTCGATGGACGCTGAGTCAATCCCATTAGCCTGGCAGTAGTAGCTGGTGGTCTTGGCCGTCTTCATATTGGCGAAGAAGGTGTTGACTTCGGCATAATCGTTAATTAATCGGCGATAGTCACTCCTGGCCAGGTACTTATCTTCAAGCAAAAGGCTGTTGAGTCGCTGGGTGAACTGCATAAGGGACGCATACTCCGGCGTGGGCGCATCTGGTACCACTAAGGCTGGCTCCTGCTTTTGCGGAGTCTCCTGTGGCTTTTTGCGCTTATCTGAGAATATGCGGTTGAAGAAGGACATGGCTGTGGAACCATCAAAATGGCATTGCTATCGTATTTGTTCAGTGTAAATACAAAGTTAACAAATTCCATTGGATTATATGCACAATACACGTATATTTGCGGTAACTCCCATGCGGTGGAGTTTTGATAGGGATTTTGTTTTCCCACGGGCGGAATTCTTGTTTGGTGAGTCGTCGCAGGATGGCCTTTTACGGCCTTTTAATGCCCCTCAGACTTACCGCAAAATTTACCGCAATTTGCGAAAACCAGCCTCCTAGTGCTGTGAGAAACGACTATTCGGTTTTTGGAACGAGGAAGAGTATTGATTTTATAATATATTATAAATCAATAAATTACAAAACTGTCGAGGTTGATTCCTTGGCAGTTTTTGGTTATTCACCCATTTTGGGACTATCCCTGGAATAAGAGGAATTGTTGGGGCTTTTTATTATATTTGTAGAAATCCTTGGAAATGAAAAAGTTCATTATTCAATATTGGTGGACACTCATCGCTTTCATGGCGTTTGTCATGATCATTATGCTTGTCCTTTTTATGACCGCCCCGCCTACCGTATTTGAAACCATTGTCGGTATCCTGTTATTATTGACGTTAATCGCACTGCTCGCCTCATGGGTCATCTTACTGATAAATAAGCAATGGCTGAAGTGTTTTCTCTCGTTTGTATTATCTTTGGTGACGATTGTCGTCCTCGGAGGGATGCTTGCCTTTTCAGCAATGTGGGGACCCGGCTATGATGACTTTGGTAAAAAACATAAAATACCTGATGGCCTGGAATACAGTATTCCATTAGAGAGCTCTGCTCTATCTGTTGCAATAGACAGTTTGGATATAAACACATATCTTCAAATCTGGGATGGTGGTCAGGGAGGAATCTATGATTATGACTTTTATTATGGCTCCATACCTGCCGGAGAAGTGTTTCTTCGATGCTTTGAGATTACAGAGAATATT
>ONEP01000001.1 GCA_900316875.1 Candidatus Ruminimicrobium bovinum | reverse complement strand
TCTTTAAAAATATTTTCTCTTTTTTCCGTGCTGGAACTATTCACTTATATTTTTTAGGCACGGGCTCCAACTGTGTTTTCCTAACAACCTAATGTAACGGAAAACACCACGAACATGGTCGCCCTAAGAATTAAAGTAAAAAATTCTTACCTAAAAAATATCTCGTTCATAGACAGTTCCTGAGGCACTGTCAAAAAGAAAAATATTTTTAAAGATTTTCAATTTTTAAAAGCATGTTTAGCTTAAAGGAGTAACAGATGGAAGTTAAAAACAACCAAAAATTTTGGCACAGTATTGAAATAAACGATGTTTTAAAAGAATTTAATACCGATGCTCATACAGGACTTAAAGAAAGTGAAATTTCGGAAAGGCAGCAAAAATACGGTAAAAATGTTTTAACACAAAAAAAAGGCGACGGACCTATAAAAAGATTTTTTTTGCAGTTTCATAACAGTCTTTTATATGTGTTGATAATTTCCGGTTTTATAACATTGTTTTTAAAACAATGGGCCGATTGCAGTGTAATATTCGGTGTAGTTTTAGTAAATGCAATAGTAGGGTTTATACAGGAAGCAAAAGCATTAAAATCGTTGGAAGCACTTGCAAAATCAATGACAACACAAGCGGTTGTTATGAGAGACGGTAAAAGAATGCATATAGATTCCTCCGAAGTTGTTCCCGGTGATATATTGTTTTTTGTTTCCGGTGATAAAGTTCCTGCAGATTTAAAATTGATATCATCAAGGGAGTTACAAATAAATGAATCCGCTCTTACGGGTGAATCTTTACCCGTGGAAAAAAATATAAATACTTTGCCGTCTTCTACGGTTTTAGCCGATAGAAAAAATATGTTGTATGCTTCAACACTTGTAACTTACGGCAGCGGTAAAGGTGTTGTTATAGCAACGGGTGATAATACCGAAGTAGGTAAAATTTCCCAACTTATATCATCTGCCGATGTTTTGGAAACGCCGTTAACGCAAAGAATGGCAAAATTCAGTATGTTCCTTATTTATTTAATTATGACAATGGCAGTAATTACTTTTACGGTAGGTATATACCATAACCAAGGTTGGGTATTGATGTTTTTGGCAGCTATCGGGCTTTCGGTTGCCGCAATTCCGGAAGGGTTGCCTGCCGCTATGACAATTACACTTGCAATAGGTGTTTCAAGAATGGCTAAAAGAAAAGCCATTATAAGAAAACTTCCGGCGGTTGAAACACTCGGCAGCACAACCGTTATATGTTCTGATAAAACAGGAACTTTAACCGAAAACCAAATGACCGTTACGGAAATGTTTACCGACGGTAAAGCAATAGATGTTACCGGAACCGGTTACAGTTTTGACGGTCAATTAAAAATTAAAGAAACAAATACGGTTATAGGAACGGATTATTCAAAATCTTTAAAATATTGTTTAATTGCAGGTTATTTATGCAACGATGCAAAAATAATAAATATTGACGGCAAAAATGATGTTCAGGGTGACCCTACCGAAGGTGCTTTAATAGTTTCCGGAGCCAAAGCAAAACTTAATGATGAAGTTGTAGAACAATTTCCGAAACTTGACACGATACCTTTTGAGTCCGAATATCAATATATGGCAACATTACACGAAAACGGCGGGACAAATATTGCTTTTGTAAAAGGTGCCGTGGAAAAAATTACAAATATGTGTTCTTATATGCTTGATAAGCAGGGTAATAAAATACTTTTTAACAAAGAAGAAATAGTAAAAGTTGCAAATAAAATGGCAACAAGGGGCTTAAGGGTTTTATGTTTTGCATATAAAGATTTGAACCAAAACCATAAACAGCTAAGACATGAAGATATACTGACAGGTTTAACTTTTACGGGACTTCAGGCAATGATAGACCCTGCAAGACCGGAAGTTATTGAAGCCGTTAAAAAATGCCACAGTGCGGGAATAAAAATAAAAATGATTACCGGCGACCATGCATTAACCGCATCTGCCATAGCAAAAGCCATAGGAATAATTAAAGGTGAAAATGCGGATTATACCGCAATAACCGGCAGCCAACTTGAACAATACGATAATGAACAATTAAAAGAAATAGCAGTTAAATATTCCGTATTTGCAAGGGTAACCCCGGAACAAAAATTAAGACTTGTAAAAGCATTACAGGTTCAAAACAATATCGTTGCAATGACCGGTGACGGTGTAAACGATGCACCTGCATTAAAACAGGCAAACATTGGTGTAGCAATGGGAATAACCGGAACCGAAGTTGCAAAAGAATCGGCGGATATGGTTTTGACCGACGATAATTTTGCTTCAATAGTTGCGGCCGTTGAAGAAGGCAGATGTGTATTTGATAATATAAGAAAATTTATTATTTGGACACTTCCCACGAATATGGCACAAGGTATTGCCATGATGACGGCTATTTTCCTTAATATGCCGGAACTTCCTATATTGCCTAAACAAATTCTTTGGATAAATATGTCAACGGCATTGTTTTTGGGAATGATGCTTTCCTTTGAACCGAAAGAAGACGGTATAATGAAAAGGGAACCCGTAAGCCCGGATATGAAAATTATGGACGGAATTTTTTGGTACCGGCTTGCAATTATAAGTGCCGTTATAGTTACAGGTGTTGTAATATTGTTTAATTATGAACTTAGTCACGGTGCTACACTTGCACAGGCAAGAGGTGTTGCGGTATCGGTATTTATAGTATGTCAAAGTATGTATTTATTAAATTGCCGTTCAATGACAAAATCAATGTTTTCGCTCGGTTTATTTTCAAACCCGTATATTTGGCTCGGTATACTTATAATGTTTGCAACACAGTTTGTGTTCTTATATGTTTCGCCTGTAAATACATTCTTCTCAACCGAAGGTATTTCGCTTGCTTCCTGGGGAAGACTTTTTATTATTGGTTTTATAATTTATACCGTTATAGGAATAAGCAAGTTTATCGGTAATATTTACCGTAAAAGAAAAGCATAGCATTTTTAATGTATAATGTCGGTAAAAAATGTAAAGTATTTTTTGATAAGTAATTAGACTTTTTGCGAAGTAAAAAATACATTAATTATAAATTTTATACATTGTAGTTTTAAGGAGGCAGTATGTTATATCATTTATCTGTATTTTTGGAAAATAATCCGGGAAAATTGGAAAAAATAACAAAAATCCTTGCAGATAACAAAATTAATTTAAGAGCAATGTCTCTTGCAAGCACGGGAGATTTCGGTGTTATGAAATTGTTGGTGGATAACCACGATAAAGCTTACGATGTTTTAAAACAAAATAAATTAGCCGTTACAAAAAGGCAAATAGTTGCCGTTGTAGTTGATAATGTTGCAGGTTCGTTTAATATTTTATTAAACAAATTAACAGCAAAAAACGTAAACATTGAAGATTGTTACGGCTTCTTATTAGGTGACGGCAAAACCGCTGCAATAGTTATGGAAACGGAAACCGAAAATATTGAAGGAATTTTAAAAGATATAGGTGTTGAAGCATTGAGCGCCGAAAAAGTTTACAAATATTGATAAAATTTGTTTATTAAACTTTGCGTACTTGTAGTTTTTTTACTTTTTCTTTTTATTTTCTTTATTTTCCTGTTCTTGTGTAAATACGTAATATTGGCGCGGTGAGAGAATATTTCTTATATTTATTTGAGCATCAATTTTTATACGTTCTATCGTAAACGTTATTTCTTGTATATCTTCCATAAGTTTTTCGAGTTCAATGGAGCTTATATTATTATTTGTTTTACAAAGTTCTTCCTTAAATAACTTTTTTCTTATGGCAAGTTCTTTTTCCATTGCCGCAATTTTAGAATCTCTTTCCAGTAAAAAAAATTCTATTTGTTTTTCCTGCAATTGAGTAAGTTCAAACGAATTTGTTTTTTTGTCCAAAACAACCACGCCGTCATCAAGTGTATCATCATCAACCCCGTATTGATGAACCCTGCCGAATAAAACTTCGGCATTTAAAAAAAACATACTAAAAACAAACAATATAAGTATATGTAATTTTTTCATTACATATTAGTATATCAAAAAAAGTTTAAAAGTTAAAATAAAAAGTATTGTTGCTTTTGGAAAAGTTAAAACACATATGCGACATTTAAGAAGTTAAAAAAAGGTGTTGCAATGCAAATAAAAAATATAACATATGGCATG
>ONEP01000167.1 GCA_900316875.1 Candidatus Ruminimicrobium bovinum | reverse complement strand
AGGTGTGGTTGCCGAAATTTCCGCAATAGAATATGTGGAACTTGACGAACTTATAAGAAATGTAAAAGATAAAAAAAACGGATTGTTATTACTTCTTGACGGTATAGAAGATCCTCATAATTTAGGTGCAATTATAAGAAGTGCCGTATGTTTCGGTGCCGACGGAATTATTATACCTAAATGGAGAAGTGCAACAGTAAATGAAACGGTAGAAAGAACATCGGCAGGTGCGGTAGAACATATTAAAATAGCAAAAGTAACAAATTCGTCACAAGCAATATTAAAATTGAAAGATAGCGGTTTTTGGATTATAGGTGCGGAAAACGGAAACAACTCAATAAATGAAACAGAAATTCCTTTTCCGTCGGTATTGGTTTTAGGCAGTGAAGGTTTCGGGATACATCAGAAAATTAAAGAAAAATGTGATATAATTATTACAATACCGCAGGAAAATAAAATATCGTCGTTGAATGTTTCATGTGCCGGTGCGGTTATTTTATATGAAATATATAAACAAAAAATAACAAAGTAATTTTTTTAAGGGAGAACAATATGCAAAAGGATGCAAAATTATTTACATTAATAGTGGTTGTTGTTATTGCCGCATTTATAGGTTTATCAAGTTTTTTTGTGGTTGAGGTGGGTTTTGTCGGTGTGCGAATAAATATTTTATCGGGACAAACTAAAAGTTTTCCTCAAGGGACATATTTAAAATTACCGTTAATTCATCAGGTTGTAAATTATGATGTAAAGACACAAAAACAGGAAATTGAAGCGGATTCCGCATCAAAAGATTTGCAGACCGTTAGGGCAAAAATAGTTGTAAATTTTAGACCTATTTATGATAAAGTAAATGATATTCATATTAAAATCGGTAAAGATTATTTTGTAAAAGTAATATATCCCGCAATACAGGAAGTTTCAAAAACCGCTATTTCAAAACTTCCGGTTGAAAATATTATAGTAGAGAGAGAAAATTTAAGGGCATCCATAGAAGAAAATTTAAGAAAAAAAATTGAGGAATATAACATAATAATAGAAAATGTAAATATCGTTGATATACAATTTACGGCTGAATTTAACCGGGTTGTTGAAGAAAAACAAATAGAAGAACAAAAAGTTAAAAAAATTCAATATCAAAGAATGCAGGCCGAGGAAGAAAAGAAAAAAGTTATTTTACTTGCCGAAGCCGAAGCACAAAAACAAAAATTATTAAGAGATTCTTCAAACCAAACCGTTATAAATTTAAAATGGATTGAAAAATGGGACGGTCACTTACCGCAATATATGTTGGGTGATAAAACAAATTCAATGATAATGTTAAACGATAATAAATGATAATATATAAAAATAACCGAGTATATATTAAATATTTGAATATACTTGTCTGTTTTTTAACATAGACATACAGAAAATTAGAACAATGGAAATAATTGAAGTTATAAATTTAATTGCAATAAAATTTCCCTTGCCGCCTTTGCAATAAACGGTTGTTTATTAGGAGCTTTTTGGCCTATTGGAACAGAATTATATTATAGCGGGCAAACAGAAGAATTAAAAATTAAATTAAAAAGATACTTAATATTTGGTATATCATTAATATTAATAACAATAATTGTAAGTTTCTTGTTTAAAAATTTAATTTTTAAGTTCTTATTACCAAATATAGATTATAATTTATCATATAACTTTTTTTGTTGAGTGCATTATATTTCAGTATTTTAATTGTTTCAGATACATACACGGTATTTTTACAAAGTATAAATGTGTTAAAAATATTTTGGATATATATGCCAATACAATTTATAATCAGTATTACTTTACAATATTATTTTTCGCTAAAGTATGGAATAAACGGAATAATTTTAGGTTTGTTATTATCTTTTTTATTAACAAGTTTTTGGCTGTTACCATATAAATTTAACAAACTAATAAAAAATGAATATTTGTAATAATAAAATATTCTATAAAATTATATTAGTATATTTTGAGTTTAAATTAAAAAATTATCTCTTGCCTATTTGTATATAACAAAATCCCATTTTTTTAAGATGCTGTGCATTATATTGATTTCTTCCATCAAATATTATAGGGTATTTTAAAAGTTTTTTTATCTTTTTCATATCAGGTTTGCTAAATTCATTCCATTCTGTCAATAAAAGCATTGCATCTGCCATCTCTAATGCTTCATAAGAATTGTTGGAATATGTTATTTTATTTCCGAAATATAATTTAGCTGTATCTGTTGCTTTTGGATCATAAGCTTTTATTTTTGCACCCATATTTAGTAAAGTATTAATTATTGTGATAGATGGAGCTTCTCTCATACAATTTGTTTTTGGTTTAAATGCAAGTCCCCAAACTCCAAATGTTTTTCCTTTTAAATTTTTTCCGAATTTTTTAGTAATTTTATCTATAAAAAGTTGTCTTTGTTTTTTATTTATATCATCTGCAGCTTTAATTATTTTCATTTCACAACCGCTTTCAGATGCTATTTTAATAAGAGCTTTAACATCTTTCGGAAAACAGCTTCCTCCGTATCCTAAACCCGGAAATAAAAATTTGTTACCGATTCTTGAATCGGTTGATATTCCTATTCTAACCATTTCGGCATCGGCACCTACTTTTTCACATAAATTTGCAATTTCATTCATAAAAGATATTTTTGTTGCAAGGAAAGAATTTGCGGCATATTTTGTCATTTCTGCCGATTTTATATCCATAATAATTAAACGATTTATTGTTTTAAAAAAAGGTGTATAAATATCTTGCATTATTTTTATAGCTTTGTCTGAATTTGAACCTATTATAATTCTGTCGGGATATAAAAAATCTTCTACGGCATTACCTTGTTTTAAAAATTCAGGATTTGAAACAACATCAAAAGGATGTGCTGAGTTTTTTTTGATAATAGCAGTTACCTTTTCTGCAGTTCCTACCGGAACCGTTGATTTATCTACAATTACTTTATAACCGTTAGATGCTTTTGCTATTTGCTTTGCAACCTGAAATACGTATTGTAAATCGGCTGAACCATCTTCTCTCTGCGGTGTTCCGACTGCAATAAAACATACCTTTGATACTTTTACTGCATTATCTATATCCGAAGAAAAAACTAACCTTTTTTCTCTAAGATTAACTTTAACTAATTCATCAAGCCCCGGTTCATAAATAGGAATAATTCCTTTTTCTAATAGTTTAAGTTTTTCTATATTATTATCAATGCAGATAACGTCGTTTCCCATATCTGCCAAACATGCACTGGCAACTAAACCTACATATCCTGCCCCTATAACTGTTATTTTCACTGGTTCTCCTTTCTGATAATAATTTACATTGCTTTAGAAAGTACATTTATATCAATTATAAATATTATAATAAATTTTAAAATTTTATGTTTTTATAAAAATAATATCAAATAATTTATCATGCAAAGAATTGTACTTAACAATATAACGTATATTTAATATTTAGTTTTGTAGATACTGTTAATGAATTTTGCAGTACAAAATTATCAAATAAGAAAATAAATAAATATGATACTTTAAATAATAAAAAATTTTTTTTATAAATAACTCTTGGACTGATAATAGTTTTATAAAAAAATTTTATAGGTAAAAAAGAATAGTATCCGAAATAATTTTTAAATAAATTTCTGTTGCTTTTTGATTTTTTAAGTTCCGTACTATAATTAAATTATCTAAAATCTTAACTAATTATTTATTACTTACATTAATTTGTTTTCTGCAAATTTTTATTTAAAATTTGTTATAATTAAAAAGATATTTTTTTAATCTAAAACTATAAAATAAATTGTAAAATAAAATAAGAATGAAGAAAATTTTTTTAATACTTATTACGATATTATTTTTTTTCAATACAGTTTTTTGTTTTGAACAGGAAACTTTTATTGTTGACCATATTTATTATAAAGTAATAAATTTGCCTAAGGAAAAAAGACCAAAAGTTATCTTGGTTTTAGGCGGTGGCGGAGCAAGAGGTTTTGCACATGTAGGTGTGTTAAAAGCATTAAGAGAAGCCAATATTCCGATAGATATGGTTGTGGGAACGAGTATGGGTGCATTAGTAGGATCGTTGTATTGTTCGGGAGTTAAAATAGAAGATATAGAAAATATTGCCGAAGATATTAAATGGAATGATATAAGTAACTTAAATGTTACATCATTGATAACAATGCTTACTTCCGAAAAGTTATTATCGACAAAAAAGATGGAAGAATATATAGCGAGAATGATTGGTGATAAATATTTTTTTCAACTTGATATTCCTTTTGTATGTGTTGCAACCGATATAAAAACAGGTGAAAAAATTATTTTTAAAGAAGGTCCCGTTGCTCCTGCCGCACGTGCAAGTGCAACAATTCCCGGAATATTTGAACCTGTTTCTTACAGACAAAGGTT
>ONEP01000223.1 GCA_900316875.1 Candidatus Ruminimicrobium bovinum | reverse complement strand
ATTTAAGATTTCTGTTTTCTTTTTGTCATTCTTTATATTTTCGGTTAACCATTTTGTGCTTACATCACCGTAAGCTCCTTCCAAATAGACATTGGTTACTCCGTATTTCTTATCAAACATTTCTATAATATTACTGATATTTTTTTGAACTTGCGGATGGCAATGTAAATCCTGTATGTTTATTATTACTCTGTCGGTTCCTGCAAAGTGGCTTTTGGTTATTTTCCCGTAACTGTAGGGCAATATAAAATCAGTAAATATTTGTTTGTATTGCGTTGCATCTACCGTCGGCATTGCAGCTACCGCTACTGCATCACGACAGACCGAAGAAACAAAAAAACAAGCAACAACAAAAATTGCAAGCATTTTTTGTAGATTATAGGGTGATGATAATAATTTTTTTAGTGTTTTCATTTTATATTTTTCTTAAAAATCCCCCTTTCGGAACATTGTAATAAATGTTTTAGCCAAGAAAGAGGGATTTAAAAGAACTTTTTTTTAATATTATAAACTATGCAGCTGCTAACATACTTCTTGTTGCACTAATAGCCATAACCTCTACACTCTTACTACCTACTCTTGCTTTTGGTAATTGAGAATCTAATGCATCAAGGATATTTCTTGTATCTTCCAATGTTGCACGTGTTGAAGTGTCTATCTTGTATCTGTTTTGTTTTAATATTTCATCCATATTTTTCTTTACAAGTGACTCCAACTGTTCAACTGTCATCTCAAAATTTCCTTCTATCTCAAATAATTTATTCAAATCCTCACCTTGCATTGATAACTTTATCATTTCTATTGTAAGATAATCTCTTAAATCACTATATTCTCCACTCAATTTTTCTATTATTTCATTTTTATTATCTGTATTTCTTACTAAATACTTATTAACCGCTATTTCTTGCATTGCAAGCTGAGCAAAACCTCTTAAAGCTCCATAAGCTTCATATACTTTATCTTTTTCCAATAAATCTTGTAAGTCTGCATTTACGTCATCAACAAATACACCACTATTTATTATACTTTGTATATCATCTTTTGTTATATTTTCTACATCATCTTTCACTAATAATTCTGATAAATCTTTATTAAGTTTTGAACCTTCTGTGAAAAATTTATCTCCTTTAATTTCATTAAACTCACTTGCATTTATTCTCTTTAATACATCATTCTTGCCTTTTTCAAACTTTTGTGCAGGTGTCATTTTTATTTTTACTTCTATTTCTTTAGCTAATGATTTTATTGCACCTTTCCATGTTTTAAATTTATCTCCTATAATTTTGCCTAAAGCAGACAACAAGTTATTAGGTTCTGCCGTAACAAAATTTGCAACAAATTCTAAATTATCAATATTGTTAATATCTTCACCTGTAGTCATTAAATCCACTTTCATATTTTTTGATTTTAAAGTATTTTTTACTTTTACATTTTCAATTTGTCCTTTTGTCAGGCGTAATACTATATTATTATTATCAGCTTTTTCTACCAAATCATTACTTATTTCACCTTCTACTTGTAATGAAAAAGTTGTATTGGCAAAACCACTTTGCTTTGCAATCTCGTTTAATTTTGTAATTCCTTTTTCTGCTTTTTCTGATGTTTTATATACTACATTTAATCCATTTATTATACCATCTGCAAAAAATTTTATTACATCATTGTTTTCAATTTCTTCAGATGTTATATTTAATTTTATTCCTAAACCCATATTTTTAATTTCTGCTAATTGAGAATTTGTTAATTTTGTTAAATCTTCAAAACTAATTTCTACAGTATCAGCATCCTTCCCATTATTTCGTATATCATTTATAAGAGTTTCAGATTTTTGACCTTTTTGCGGAACATATGTAAGCCCCATACCTTCCTGTTGTGAATATACCGTAGATTCTCTTCTTTTTCTTGCTACATCAGCTTGATTAGTTGTACCAATTAAATTTACAAGCGGATTTGTACCAGGTGTATTTTCTGTAACAAAACTTACTAAATCTTCAACACTATTCTCTGTTGTCATCCCTTTTGTGTAGACAGCTTCTACTGTAATTACATTTCCTTTTTTTGATGTTAATATTCTTGTTTTACCGTCATTTGTTAATTTGCCTTTTCTTATTTGTTTATTTTCTCCTTTTATTTCTCCATTGATTATATTTACTTTACTCATATCTATGATTAATGCCTTTTCTGCATTATTTTCATCATTTTTAGCAAGTTCCATTTCATCAGATGTTGTTGTTACATATACCAAAGTATCTTCGTCTATTTCATCATTAAATATTTCAGCTACAAAGTTACTTAACTCAATTGCCATTTTATCGAAAGAAATAGATTTCGCTAAATAAGGTTTCAATTCTGTAAAATCATATATTTTTGAAACTGATTTATTTAAATTAAAATGACTACCAATATTTACACCAAACGTTATAATTATTGGAGCAACAACAGATAAAACAGCAGTAACCATCGACATTGGAGAACCTGTACTAAACAATGGATTAGAAATTGCCATAACAAAAAAAGGTAACCAAGCTAAGGAAGTAATAACAGCAGCTGAAAATGTAGCCTTACTTATTTCAAGAAAATTTTCTCTCATAACTAATCTGTTTCTCATAACTCCAGGAATATCTTTTTCCGTATATTGTTTATGACTATTTAAAAAATATCTTCCCAATATACCCACATTAAATAAATTTTGAATATGTTCTTCCGCTTTTGACAAATCATTACTATATTGTATTAAAATATATTTTATATCTTCTCTCGTATCTTCATTTGACAGGTTTACTAATTCACTAATAGCATCTTCTGTATTTGCCGTACCCATTCTTAGCTTATTAATTATTTTGTTTATCTCTTTATTTTTAGAACCAAAAATAAACGAGCTAATTCTATTAGCAATTGATGCAACTACCAACTCCGGAGCTTCCTTTATTGCCTCTTTTAATATTATTCCATCTGTTACCTCTCCTCTCTCATATTCTTTCATAAGGAAAGGAAAACTCTGTTGTTTTTGTTGTTCCTCACTTAATAAGTCTCTTTTTATCCATACTTTAGCATTTTCAATAATATCATCCTTATTTATTTTTCCTTCCTCTTTCATATCCTCACGAATGACAACACCTATTTCATTATACAATTTACTCCGTGAATCCATATCTATATCGTAATATCCTTCTATTTTTTGCACTTCTTCAATTACTTCTTTTACCTGCTCTTCCGTTAATATATATTTTTGAAGTTCTTTACCAATATATATCTGTCTATTCTTTCCCTCCTTATCTGTATATGAAATAATTCCATTTTCAAGTTTAACATTTTTATAATCTTTGTTCTCTCGCAATTGTTTATATATTTCATTTGAAACAAATTCATCACTAAAATTTTCATAATAAATACTTTGACTTCCTTCTACACTCCTAACATTTTTTAATTGAAGATTCTCTACTACCTGTTTCAGTTTAGATTTTTGTTTTCCAAATCTAATATATTGCGGTCTCATACCTTTTTCATAATAAAGAACATATTCATCAGATTGAATATCAGAATCTTTATCAATAAAACTAATTGTTGAACTTGGAATTATTTCAATAGTTCTAGCATATTTAGAATCGTTAAGGATTTCATTTATTTTTTCAATTTGTTTTAAAAATTCACTAATCGTTCCAACATCATTCGATTCTAAAATATCATTTTTTTCTATTTCTAGATAATTCAAATAATCTAAATATTTTTCATGCCTTAATAATTTTTCAAATTCATCATTTATTTGCCTTTTAACATCTTCTATATTAACTTCTGCCTTCTTTTCTTCATCCATCGTTGCCAATATCCAAGCCACCTTACCCATATTTCCTGCTATCATTTTAATTCTTTGTAATCCATATTTTTTATTTAAAATTTTTAAAAGTTCTTCTTGACTTGTATATTCTTCAATAAACTCTATATCATTAATTATATCTTTTATATCTTCATCAGAGCTGGAACTCTTATCAATTTTTTCTTTAATATTATCCAATTGTTTCTGATCTTGTTTTCCATAATCACTAGAATCAATTATTACTTCCTTTTGTTCTTGAACAGATTTTATCTTTTCTACTTTTTCTTGTTTTTCTTCATTTTTAACTTCTTCTTTTTTCTCTTTTCTAAAAAATTTGGAAATAAAGCTTAGTTTTTCAAAAGAATATACATTGTTTAGAATATGAAACATCATTGCAAGTATTGCAAAAGGAACAATTGCAGGCGAAAATATTCCTAAACTTAATGCTACTACAGGAATTGCATACGGTATTGAAATAAATCCTATCGGTGATTTTATTTTAGATATAAATAATCCTAATGAATCCTGTTCACTTTTAATATTATAAAACAACAAATTCTCTATTTGTTTTTCAAAATCTCTTTCAGATCTATAAAACATTATTTTTAATATATCTCTATATGAATCCGACATGTCTCTCAACAAAGTCTCTAAATCTTCTAATATCATTTCTTTCTGCCAAGAATTTAAATTTTCGCTATATACTACCTTTAATAATTCACTTGCTATATTTCTCACATCTTCATCTGTAGTATTTTCATTATTTAAAGCTTCACGCAATTTATCTAAAGCTTTTTTCGTTTCCAATTCTGAATAAATTTTGTTCCTTTGATCATTTGATAAAAATATACGATTAATAAAATTTTGTTTTATAACTGAATTAAATTCCCCTGCTTTCCATTCCCCAATACTATGTAATCCGTTAAATAAAACAAACCTTATAAATAAAAATCCGGGGATCGCTAACAACGGATTAACTAAACTTAATGCAAATAATGCTCCTATTCCAAATATTCCTTCTTCAAAAATAGGCATCACATAATTGTTTATCATTTCATTGTTTGTAAAGTATTGAGCAAGTGATAACTTTGCAGATTCTGCTTTTGTTTCTTCTTCTGTTTTTTGTTCTTGTTCTTGTTCTTTTTCTATCTGCTCATCTACTTTTTTAACTGCATCTATTATTAATTTTTGATAATCTTGTTTTTCTTTTTCAAAATTTTTCTTTGATTCTTCTTCTGTCGCTTCTTTAATTAAATCATCTAAATAATTAACATGTTTTGTTATTTCTTCCGGTGTTCTTATATTTAATTCATCTGATACTTTTTTCCAATATCCATAAAATTTTTGTTTTTCTTTTTCAAAATCTTTCTTTAATTCTTCTCTCGTCTCTTTTTCAATTAAATCATCTAAATAAAAAATTTGATTGTATCTGTCTTCTATTTCTTTAATACTTAAAACATATTCTCTTGATATTTCTTTATCTAAAATATCTTCTTCAATTTCTTCAATATCTTCATCTTCTACTACATTTTTTTCTTTTTCAACAACTTGTTGCATTTCTTGTTTTAATTTATCCCATTCTTTAAGGATACCATCCACTATTTCTTTTTCTTGATTATTTAAATTCAAAAGATTTACAGTTTCTTCGAACAAATACATAGTCCTTTCAACCGCGTAAATAGTATCCATTACCTTTAGATAATCACCATCTTTCATAATTTCTTCTATTGACAAACAATCATCATAGTTTCTTTTGAAATCTTTAGGGAAAAGGAGATGTGCTAATCTATCCCAAGGGTTATTCAAAGACCAACAAGAATGAATAAATAGCAACACACTTCTCATATCTCTATCTTGTGAATTTTGTAAACAATTTCCAATTGTTAACAAAACCGAAAGAATTCCGTCAATTTGCAAACCTACTAAATATTTTATTCTTGTTTCACTATCTTCATATTTCATTGCAGATTCAATTAAATATTCCCAAGGAGCTTGTAATGTATTTCCTATAACTAAAGATCCTTCTGATTTTTCTAATAGTTCTTTCACTTTACTGTTGTTTTCACCTGTTTCTTTACCTAAAAGAGAATAAAAACTACTTATATCTTCAATTTTTTTACTTTTTAAATCGTCTAAAGTTATTTTATACCTTACATCTGCTTCCGTTCTATTTTTTATTTTATCTGCTAAATCATCATTTAAGAAATTCAACAATTCATCTGCTCTTTTTTTAGCTTCTTCCTTAGTTTCTCCGGCTTTAATAAAATCCTCATCAAATAATCTTGTATCTATCATTTCTAAATTAGAAGAATCTTCAATAGAATCTTTTAATGGTAAATAATAGCTTTTATCATGTGTTTGTCCTGAAAGTTCTATTGCAGCATTACTTTTTACATTACCAGTAACTATCACTTTATCAATATCTCCAATAAAAGCCTCTTCAAATTTCTTATATTCAGTGTCACCACTATATGCAAGGTTTGTTAGATATTTTTCAAATTTTTCATCATAATTTTCATCATCAATATATAAACCGGCTTCTTCTCTTTTCTGCTCATTTGTTATTACATTTATAACATTTTTTACTTTTTTAAAAATTTCATTAAAATTATATTTATCAACAAATGATTTTTGTTCTTCTTGTTTTTGTTTTTCAGAATATTCTTTTAATGATACACCCTCTTTATAAAGGTCTCCGTTTTTATAACTAAGAACTTTTTCACTAGCTCCTTCAATAAATTTGTTTAAATATGGATTTAAGAATATTTGTTTTGCTGCTTCTTTAGCATTATCCGATAATTTACCCTTTGAAAATAAACTGAGAACTGTTGCAAAACTTGTTGCTTTTTCTTCGTTATTTATAATATCAACAATATAATTTTCTAATTTTTCACTATCTTGTCCAAATTCTTTTGCTATTACATCTGCTATAAGTTCTACACTTTGAAGATCAATATCATCACTTTCTACCTTTTCTGCATTAACTACTTTTTTTGCTATCTTTTCTATATAAGGAGATTGTTCAAGTGCTTTTTTAATATCATCTTTAGTACTACCAGGTTTTAAATTTAAATCCTGTAATAAATTTTGTTGAGTCTTTGTACTTAATGAGGCTATCAATGTTGCCAAAGTTTGGAAGTTGATTTCTTTTTGTTCTTTGGCTATTTCGTAATATGTTTTTTCCGCTTCTTTTACCCCGCCCTGAACATTCGGCGTTATTACTATGTAACTTACTCCTTCGTTCTGTAAAATATCGGTTACCGTTTGGCTGTGGAATCCTCCCGTTACTATTACATCCAACCTTGTCACTCTGTCCATATTCTCTATTATCTTATTTGTCTCTTTCGGCTCTTCTTTTACTTCCTCTATTTCATATGTCTCTATCCCGTCAAATATGT
>ONEP01000079.1 GCA_900316875.1 Candidatus Ruminimicrobium bovinum | reverse complement strand
GCATCTATAACATAACATTTTGAAGCACCTGTTCTTTTTGCTTTTTCTTTAAGACCTACAACTTCTTTATCTTGACCTACATTCACACAACATGCTATAACTTCGGCATTGTAAGTTTCCTTTATCCACGATAAAATTATGGATGTATCAAGCCCTCCGGAATAAGCTACAACTACTTTTTTAATGTTTGCCATTTTAGTGCATCCCCCAATATTTTAATTGTTTTATCAATATCTTTTTTTGTTATTGTAAAAGGCGGTAAAAATCTTAAAACATTGCCTTGTGTGCAGTTTATAAGAAGCCCTCTTTCAATGCAGAATTCTACTATATCTTTACCGGCAAAATCAAGTTCTGCACCGACAAGAAGCCCTAAATTTCTAATTTCTTTAATACAAGAATATTTATTTTTTAATTCATTTAAACCTTTTATAAAATACTTTGATTTATCAGAAATATCTTTTAAAAGTTTGGGAGTAATTAATTTTAATGTTGCAACTGCTGCCGCACATGATACGGGATTTCCCCCGAATGTTGAACCGTGGTCACCGTAATTAAAAACTTCGGCAACTTTTTTATCGGCAACAACGGCACCCAACGGAAGTCCGTTTGCTATTGCTTTTGCAAGTGTGAAAATATCAGGTTTTATTCCGTAATGCTGCCATGCAAATGTTTTACCCGTTCTTGCCAAACCGCACTGAATTTCATCGCATATTAAAAGAAGATTTTTGTCGTCACAAAGTTTTCTTAAATCTTTAACGAATTTTTTATCTGCAACATTTATACCGCCTTCACCTTGAACCAATTCAATAATTACGGCTACCGTTTTTTTATTTATAAGTTTTTTTACCGAATTTATGTTGTTAAATTCGGCAAATACAAATTTTTCCTGTAACGGTTTAAAAGAAGTATGAAATTTTTCCTGACCTGTTGCGGCAAGCGTTGCAAGTGTCCTTCCGTGAAAGGAATTTTTAAAAGCTATTATTTCATATCTTTTTGTTCCGTCTTTCAACGGATTATCACTGCCCCATTTTCTTGCAATTTTTATGGCACATTCATTAGCTTCTGCTCCCGTATTAGCCAAAAAAACACGTCCGTTTTTAAAAGATTTATCAAGTAACAATTTTGCAACTTCAACTTGCGGTTTGGAATAATAAACATTGGAGCAATGCACAAACAAATCAAGTTGCTTTTTTATTGCAGAAATTACTGCAGGGTTACCATGTCCGAAACTGCAAACACTTATACCTGAAAAAAAGTCCAAATATTTTTTACCGTTTTCATCCCAAACATATTGTCCTTTTGATTTTTTAACGGAAACATTATATCTTTTGTACGTTTTCATTAAATATTTATTTTCCTGCTGTTGTGTATTCATAATTAAATAAAAACTCCTTTTTAAATTATCTTAATATTAAATCATTATTAGAAAAAATTTGCAAAGTAAAATTTTCAGTTTAAATGTTTAAGAAATATTTAACATCAACTGAAAAATAACACTCTGTATTTAAAACAATAAAATAAAATTTGGATTTTAGAAAATAAATTTATAAAATATTCGGCATGGATAATATAGAACTTGTAGCGGATTTAATAAAAAAATCAAAATTTGCAACGGCATTTACAGGTGCGGGAATATCGGTGGAAAGCGGAATTCCTCCTTTTACCGGTTCCGGCGGTTTATGGAACAAATACGATCCCAAATTTATAGAATTGAGTTTTTTTTATGCAAACCCTAAAAAATCATGGGAAGAAATGCGAAAAATTTTTTTTAATTCAATGGGTTTAGCAAAGCCGAACAAAGCGCATAAAGTATTGGCTAAGTTGGAAAAACTCGGGATATTAAAAGCAATAATAACACAAAACATAGACGGTTTACACCAAGCTGCCGGTTCAAAAGAAGTTGTAGAATTTCACGGAACAATAAACGATTTGATTTGTGTTGACTGTAAAACAAAATATAAAACTAAAGATACGGATATATCGAAAGATATTCCAAGATGCTCTTGCGGCGGGATATTGAAGCCGGATTTTGTCTTTTACGGAGAAGGAATTAACAAAAACAATTATAATAAAGCAGATGTTTTGGCTAATAAAACAGATTTGGTAATAATAGTAGGTACGGCAGGACAGGTTATGCCTGCATGTTACTTACCTTTTATTTCAAAAAGATCCGGAGCAAAAATAATAGAAATAAATACTTTGGAATCGGCATTTACAAATCAAATAACCGATTATTTTTTTCCGGTTAAAGCCACGGAATTTTTTACCGAACTTGAAAAATTTTTTTAGTAATATCGGAGTATATTCAATGATAAAAAAAATGATGGAAGAACTTAAAGAACATTCCCCCTTTACTTTATTCGGTGCATTAACGGGAATTATATTGATGATGTTATTCAAAAATATGGAACACGAAACAGCACACACTTTGTTTTATATTTTTCATCCGTTACATATTTTTTTAAGTGCCATCGTAACAGCCGCATTGTATAAGAAATACAGTAATAACGGCAGTAACGTAACAGGTTTTATAAAAATTTTAATTATAGGTTATACAGGTTCTATTGTCATAGGAACATTAAGTGATTCGCTTATTCCTTTTTGGGGAGAAACATTACTTGATATGCCTCAAAGACATTCACATATAGGTTTTATTGAAAAATGGTGGTTAATAAATCCTATTGCAATTATTGCCGTTATAATTGCTTATTTTTATCCCAAAACAAAACTTTCGCATGCTTCGCATGTATTAATAAGTACCTGGGCTTCTTTGTTTCATATAATTATGGCTTTGGAAAAAGGTAATTCCGTGCCTTATTTTGCAGTATTTATTTTTTTATTTATAGCTGTATGGTTACCTTGTTGTTTCAGTGATATTGTTTTTCCAATGTTGTTTGTTAAAAACTCTAACAAAAAATAAATTTATTGGTTTGTATACACGAATTATGAAAAATTTTATATTAATATTTTTTTTTATTGCTTTTTTTACAAATTTCGGATTTACAAAAAATATAAACAATACCGGAATTTGTTACGATAAAGTTAAAATTTCAAAAAAGACAAAAATACTGAACCCTACAGAAATTTTTTATACCGATTATAAAGAGCATCTTACTTTCAAAAAGAAAAATCCGAAAGAATTTAATTCTGCCGGTTTTTGGATAAGTAAATTACCTAATCCTGATAAAGTTATATTTAAAAATTCAGATATTGCATCGATTAATAAAAAAACACTTAATCCGAGGTTCGGAACGACAAATTTATTAAGTTTTTCCGAATATTTTGATAAAACGCGATTAACAAAAATTTTAAGAAACAGACTTTCCTGGATTACAGGACTGAAAAAAATTTTTGATGAAAACGGAAATACCGTAAAGAAAAAAATTTTTGAAGATATTCACAGAACAATAGACTTAAGTAAAGAAGCTTATCCGGTTATGTATGCGATAACTACAAAATATTGTGAAGTTAGAGTGTTGCCTACCGATATACCTGCATATTCAAGTGTAAATTCAACCGAAATTGACAGATTGCAGGAGGAAAGTATTGATATGGGAACTCCCGTAGCCGTATTATGTCAAACAAAAGATAAAAAGTGGAGTTATGCTTTTTCAAGAAACCAGGACGGTTGGGTAAAAACAGAAAACCTGGCTTTTACAACTAAAAAAATAATTTCAAAATGGATAAGCAATAAAAATGTCACCGTTGCCGTGTTACCTAAAGTTGATGTTTTTTTAAAAAAAGATATGACGAATTATCATTGTTATATTAGAATGGGAGCACAACTTCCTTTTGTAAGTAAAATAAAAAAAGACAGAGTTTGTGTTGCCGTTCCTTGTGCAGATAAACGCGGTAATCTTGTTTTAAAAAAGGGCTTTATGTTTTTATCTTCAATAAACAAAGGGTATTTGGAATGTACTCAAAGAAATATTTTAACTTTGGCTTTTCGTCATTTGAATTCACCTTACGGTTGGGGCGGTTTTAACGGAGAACAGGATTGTTCTGGATATTTGGGACAAATTTTTAATTGTTTTGGAATTTTTTTACCTGAAACATCAGTTCAAAAAATAAAATGCGGTGAAGGTTTTTCGTTAGAAAATTATACGGATTTAAAGCTGAAAGAAAAGTGCATAACAGAAAATGCTGTTGCAGGGCTTTCTTTTCTGTACTTCCCCGGACATATAATGCTTTATATCGGAAAAGATAACGAAAAAGCTTATATTATACATGCCGTATGGGGCATAAGCAAGTACAACAGAGATAACGAAATGACAACATTATACATTAACAGAATAATAGTTTCAGACCTTGAATTAGGCGGAGATGTTACATCAAACTCTTTTATAGAAAGAATGACAAAATTCAATATAATAAAAAATTAATTTTTATATTTGGGTTTTAAATTTTTTTTATGCATATTTCTCATATTGTTGTCTAATTGTTTGAATTGCTCTGCCGAAAGAATATTTCTCATTTTTATCTTTGTATTTATTCTGTTTGTCGATAATTTATTTTCTAACGAAATTATATCTTGTGCCAACTTATTTATAACGTTCATATCATATTTTTCTTTGGCAAGTTCAATATCCAAATCTTTATTTTTTTGTTTTAATTCATTCATTGTTGCAGGAACGTTTTCTTTTTGTTCCTGTTGTAACGATTGAATTTTTGTTTTTTGTTCGTCTGTTAATTTTAAATCAATACTTAATTTTTCAAAAAATTTAATACCGTCTTGACGGTTACCATGTTTATCATTTATAAAATTTTCAGCAAACAAAGGTTGAACAAAAAAGCTGCAAAATACAAAAAAAACAACATATTTTAATGATTTCATTGTTATACTCCAAAAATATAATTTTTAAGTTTAGACCTATATATTATACAAAATGTTACAAATAAAAAAAACAACCCGTATTCAAAAAATACGGGTTGTTTCTTTTAAAATATATTATTTTGCTGCAGCAGCGGATTCGGTTGAAGCAGATACTGAGGAAGCAGCAACGGTTTCTGTTGATTTATCCATCTCATAAGTTTTTAATATTTTAATATCAGAACTCTTTACCGAGTTAGCAATACTTTGTGCTATAACAAATTCCGCTCTTTTATTATTTATATAATTTGTAAGATCATTTTTAAATGTGTCATAAACAAATTTTTGTTCCGCAACTTTACCTCTTACCTTAATAATAAAATAACCTTGCGCAAGGTTAGGTGCGGCATTTGCTCTTAAAACTTCAATAGGATCGCTTACCTGGTCTATATTCAAAGAAATTGCCTTAGAGGAAACCTCTTCCGGTTGCATACCTTTATAAACATCAATTGTCGAAGCAAATATTTTATCATTAGGATCCGCCGTATATTTTTTAGCTACATCTTCAAAAGCGGCTGCATTTGTTATTTCTTTTCTTATTTTTGTTGCTAATTCTTTTCTTGCCGCTTTGTCTTGAGCTGATATGTTTCCGTCAACAAAAACCAAAATTGTGTCAATTTGTGCTTTAGGAGCCAATGTAACTTTCAATTGCTGTGCTACAACATCGGCTTCTTCAAAAAGCCCCGGTGTTTTTTTCAATTCTGCAATTTTTTTAGTATCATTGTTATATATTGCGGAAATATTATTAAAGAAAGCTTTAGTTTCTTCTTCGGTAGCAGGTTTCATATTTTTTGAAACCAAATCTCTTCTGTATTTATTTATCAAAACATCTTTTTTAACATTGTCCAAATATTCTTTTTCCGTTAAACCTTGTTCCTTGAGAGCTTTGTAAAAAGCATCTTCCTGTTGCCTTTCGGTTAATTCATTACCGTTTTCATCTTTTTTAAACTGAGCTTTTGCCTGATTAACCAATTCCTTTACTTCTTCATCAGTTACAGTAATATTTGCTTTTTGTGCTTCTTGTATGGAAACTTCTCTTACTATCATATCTTCCAATAATCTTTTTCCTATAATATCTTCCGCATTTTTTTCCTGTAAAACTTGCGGGTTTTGAATTTTTAAAGTATCCAATATTCTTGTTATATTTTTTTCATAATCAGAGCCGGATATCGGAACATTATTTACAGTAGCAACAGGAGCTACATCATTTTTTGCACAACCCACAAATAAACTTACAGCAACCAAACAACTTAAAAAACTTAAAACTACTTTTTCTTTTTTCATTTTTTTCTCCCCTAAATAAAACTACTAAAATATTGGGATTATTTTATAAAATATAAAAAAAATTAACAAGTAGTATAATTTTTTGTATAATAAAAATATTATGAAAGAAAAGAAAAAATTTATATTGGATGTTGAAATTAACCAACTGCCTTCTTTATTAAAACCTATAATAACCGATTCTTACAGAATTAAGCAAATTATAGATTGGATTTATGTAAAGAAATCGCCAAGTTTTGATTACTTTTCAAATTTACCTAAGGATATAAGAGAAAAACTTAATGAAGCTTTTAAGTTAAGATCTTTTACAAGTATAGTAAAAAAAGAATCGATATTGGACGGAACAATAAGATATTCGTTTAAAACTTTCGATAATAAACATGTATATGCGGTTTTTATGCCTACGGAATCAACTAAATCGGTTTGTATTTCAACACAGATAGGTTGCCCTATATCATGCACTTTTTGTTCTTCCGGAAAAATTAAATTCGTGCGAAATCTGTCAAGAGGTGAAATATTGGAAGAAATTTTATATATTGCAAACGATACGGGTGAAAATATTTCAAGCATATTATTTATGGGCATGGGTGAGCCGTTATTAAATTATAAAAATTTAATTTCCGCAATAAAAACTTTGCTTTCAAAAAAAGAAATGAATATAAGTAAAAGACATATTACCGTTTCAACAATGGGTGTGATACCTGCAATAAAAAATTTAGCCGACCAAATGTATGGAATAAAATTAGCACTATCTTTACATGCAACAAATGATAAACAGAGAAAAAAACTTATACCGAATAATTTTGATAACAGTATAGAATCATTACTTGAAACATGTAAATATTATTTAAAGAAAACAAATTCCAAATTAACAATAGAATATATTTTGATTAAAGGTTTTAACGATACATCTTCGGATGCACATAGATTAACACGGCTTTTAAAAACATCAAATTTAATAAGACCTTCGGTCCAAGTAAACTTAATTCCGTATAATCAAACCGATACAGGATATCAAACACCTGACCAAATAGCTGTTTTAAATTTTAAAAAGATATTGAAATTAAACGGGATTATTGTTAATACAAGGCAAGCAAGAGGGCTTGATATAGGCGGCGCCTGCGGACAACTTTCATAAAAATTGCTTTGCAATTTTAGCTTAAAGCTGATAGTTTAGAGCTTAAAGTTTAAACTACAAACAACCTTTTAAACGATAATTGGAAATTATGCATTTTAGATTCTACATTGAAATATATTGTCTCTGCCGAGTATATTGTTTTTATCCAAACTGAGTTTAAATTTCCTTAATTCTTCTATTCCTTCAGCACCGAGCATTGCTTTTAAAAAATGATGTTTTACCTTACCTATACCGTGTTCTGCGGTAACTGTTCCACCCAACTCAACCGCTTTTTTTGCAATTTCCAGGTAAAGTTCTTTACATTTATTGTATTCCTGTTGTGAGGAAGCAATTATATTTGCATGCAAATGGCTTTCACCTATATGTCCGAAAGTTAAATTTAATAATTTGTTTTCATTAAATTTTTGTTCGCAAAATAAAATCATCTCTTTTAATTTATCATGCGGAACGGCGACATCTGTTCCAACTTTCGGTATTTTATTTTTATGAACTATTTCATTTACGGTTTCCGGTATTTTGTGTCTGAATATTCTAAATTCTTCCTGCTGTTTTATATTTGAAGCAAACCATACATCGTCAATATTTATCCCGTATTTTTCTATTATGTTAACCCACTTTTCCATTAAAATATCGTAAGTATCGTGCGAACAGTCCTGTTCAAATAAAATACCGGCATCAACATTATTTGGTATTATAGGATAATACGGCTTTATTAAGTTAAGTGCATTCTTGTCAAAATACTCCAACGATAATGCGGTAATTTCAGTTTTACTGTCTTTATTTATATTTGAAAGTTCTCTTATTTCTTTGACAAATGTCCAGCTTTTCTCTCTGTCTTCAAAAAATATTATTCCGCCGAAAAGTGTTTCAAAAGGTTTTATTAATATAAGTTCCGCCGAAATTATTATACCTAAAGTTCCTTCATGCCCGATAAAAACATCTATTAAATCCGCATTTTTATAATTGTAGTAGGCAGCGGCATTTTTTATTTTAGGCAATTTATACTTCGGCAAAATTATTGTTTTTAATCCTTTGGAAGTTTCAAATTCAATAATACCGTTATCATCCGCAAATGTTTTTCCCCTTACTATTTTTGCATAAGAACCGTCAGGTAAAATTATTTCAATTGCATTAACATAATTTCTCGTTGTTCCGTATTTAAAACCTCTGCCGCCCGATGCATCTGTTGAAATATTTCCGCCTATTGTTGCATTTTTTTCCGTAGGGTCAGGTGCATACATCCATCCGTTTTGTAAAACAAATTCTTTTATTTTATTTACTATTGCACCTGCACCTACGGTAATTAAAGCTTTATCTTGTGAAATTTCTTTTATAGGTCCGATGTTATCTAATTTTTCGGTTGATAAAACAACTCCGCCGTAAGCAAGGCAACCGCCGGTAACCCCCGTACAACCTGCCGCTACGGTTACAGGTGTTTTTATTTTATTGGCTTGTTCAAGTATATTTATAACATCTTGTTTGTTTTCCGGTATATAAACTTTATCGGCATAAGCACCAAGCATTCCGGAACTGTCTTCAAAATATTTTTTAGTTGTATCTTTATCTGTTTTTATTATCATTTTTTTACCTTTTAAGATAATATTCTATTTTTATTAATAGTCGTCGAATGACAAACTAAAAGATTTATTCCGCCATACTTCTATTCTTCTAATCTTCAAATCTTCAAAATTGCTTTGCAATTTGTTATGCCGCCGATAACAATGCTTTCATTTTCAATATTGAATTAAAGTCATTATCATCATTATTTAATTCATGCCTTTCGTCAATCAAATATGTCAGAATGTATTCCAATTTTGTTATTGCATCGTATTTTGTTTCTTCAAAAATTTTTGAATGTTCCGTTCCGTATTCTTTTTGAATTTCTTCAATAAATTCAATACCGTTATCATCCGCAAATGTTTTTCCCCTTACT
>ONEP01000165.1 GCA_900316875.1 Candidatus Ruminimicrobium bovinum | reverse complement strand
GACCGGAATTAATCATATTTCCTTCACCTTCATAAGCAGCTTTTGTTACATCTCCGCCATCTATAACCGGAATTATTTCAACATTATATTTTTTTGCAAATTCCCAATCCCTTTGGTCATGTGCGGGAACTGCCATGATAGCTCCCGTTCCGTAACCCATCAAAACATAATCGGCAACAAAAATCGGAACTTCTTTTTTGTTTGCGGGGTTGATTACACAAACACCTTCCAACTTAACACCTGTTTTTTCTTTTGACGAAGATCTTTCTATATTTGATTTCGCCGAACTTTCTTTGATATATTTTTCAACTTCATTCCAATTTTTTATTTGAGATTTGAATTCCTTTAACATCGGATGTTCCGGTGCCACAACCATAAAAGTAACACCGAAAATTGTGTCGGGCCTTGTTGTAAAAATTTCAAATTTTTTATTTGAGCCGGCAATATCAAAATTCATTTGAGCACCGTGTGATTTACCAATCCAGTTTTGCTGCATTGATAAAACCTGTTCGGGCCAACCTGAAAGTTGTTTATGTCCTTCAAGCAGTTCATCGGCATATTTTGTAATTTTTATAAACCATTGTTCCAACTCTTTTTGTTCAACATCACTGTCGCATCTCCAACATTTACCTTCTTTTACCTGTTCGTTTGCAAGAACCGTTTTACATTTCGGGCACCAATTAACGTTTGATTTTTTTCTAAAAACCAACCCTTTTTTATACATCTGTAAAAAGAACCATTGATTCCATTTATAATATTCCGGAGTACATGTTGCAAGTTCTCTGTTCCAATCATAAGAAATACCAAGCATTTTAAGCTGCTCTCTCATTCTTGCAATGTTTTGTGTAGTCCAAACGGCAGGTGCAATATTATGTTTTATTGCTGCATTTTCCGCAGGAAGCCCGAAAGCATCCCAACCCATCGGATGAATAACATTTTTACCGGACATTCTGTTATATCTTGCAAAAACATCACCTATACTGTAATTACGGACATGCCCCATGTGCAAGTTTCCGGAAGGATAAGGAAGCATTACCAAAATATAATATTTTTCTTTTTTATCATCGGGATGACATTCAAAAACTTTATTTTCTTCCCAATATTTTTGCCATTTCTTTTCAACATCCAACACATTGTAATCTGCCATTTTGACCTCTTATATTTGTTTATAGGATTATAAGGTTATAGGGTTATAGGTTATTTAATTACTCAACTTAATAACATCATAATCTCATACATACTATTTTTATTACTTAATATTTTCACACATCAAAAATTACTAAGATATTTTTTTAAGAAGAACAAAGTGTTCCAAGTTACCTTTGGGACCTTTTACCGCCGAATCTTGTTCTTTTAAAATTTCAAAATTCAAACTTTTTGCACAATTTTTAATTTTTTCTATTGCTTTTTGCCTTAAATTTTCGTCTTTAACAACACCTTTTTTTACTTCACTCGGTTCAAGTTCAAATTGCGGTTTTATCATTGCTATAACAAAACTTTCTTTTGTAACAATTTCACTTACCACAGGTAAAATTTTATCCAAAGAAATAAAAGATACATCTATTGTAACAATATCTGTTTTATCTTTCAACAAGGTTTTATCAAAATATCTGAAATTTACATTTTCAATATTTACAACTCTTTTATCATTTCTTAGTTTATAGTGAAGCTGAGCGGTGCCCACATCAACGGCATATACTTTTTTTGCACCGTGCTGTAACATACAGTCCGTAAAGCCGCCTGTAGATGCCCCTATATCAATACAAACTTTGTCCGTAAAATCTATTTCAAATAAATTCAAAACCGATTCCAACTTCAGTCCGCCTCTTGAAACATACGGATTTTGTTTTTCTATTTCAATAACGACATTTTCGTCAACTTGAGTGCCTGCTTTTGTTATTTTTTCACCGTCTACAAAAACTTTACCCTCCATAACAAGTGCCTGTGCTTTTGAACGGCTTTCAACTAAATTCTTTTCAAAAATTAAAACATCAAGTCTTTTTTTCATTATATAAAAAATGCCTCGTATTTTTTAGCTGATAAGCTGAACAGCTGAAAAGTTTAGGTCATCGAAATGACAAAAAAAGAACAAACTATTTACAAAGGTTCACAACCTCATTCTCTATGTTTTCAACCGATAAACCGCATAACTGCCTTATAACATTTTGCGGTCCGTGTTCTATAAATTTATCCGGCAAACCTATAGATACTATTTTTGCATCCGTTCCCGATAACACGGCTTTAACCGTTTCACCCGTTCCTCCGATAAGAGAACCTTCTTCAACGGTAACGATTTTATTTGTAATTGTTAAAATATTCTTAACGGCAGTTTCGTCAAACGGTTTTAAAAACCTTAAATTTAAAACGGCAACCGAAATTCCTTTCCGTTGCAAATTATTTGCCGCTTCCAAACATATTTGCAACACATTACCTATGCAAATTATGTAAACATCCGTTCCGTCCTTTTCAAGTTTGGCTTTTCCGATATCAAGCAAATCAAAATTTCTTTGAAAAGAAGCAACCCTTGTTCCGCTGCCTCTGGGATACCTGATTACCGAAGGATTTTTTAATGTAAGCGCCGTATTTAACATATCCTGCAATTCTGTTTCGTTTGCAGGCGCCATAATAGTTAAATTAGGAATATATTTTAAATAAGAAAAATCAAAAGCGCCGTGATGAGT
>ONEP01000084.1 GCA_900316875.1 Candidatus Ruminimicrobium bovinum | reverse complement strand
TCTTTTTATAACAAAACAAAAAGAATATACACAACAAAGGGATAATAAATAATAAAAATAAAGCATATTGATTTTCAAACATTTATATCAACTTCCTAAACAAAATATTTTCAAAAAAAATGTTTATTAACATTAAAATAAAGATTATTAAAATAAATTTGTCAAAAATTTCCGAATAACTTGTAAATTTTATTGAACTTGTTTTTGTGGATTCCGTTTTATCTATTTTAGAAATAATATTTTTTAATATTGTTGTATTGTTTGCTCTAAAATATTGTCCTTGGGTAATTTCCGCAATTTGTGTTAATGTTGTTTCATCTAAATCCTGTTCCTGCAATTTAACAAGTTTCATTCCTTCATTGGGATCCATAACCTGATAATATGCTCCGTCCGGATTTCCTGCACCGATAGCATATATTTTAATGTTTAATTTTTGTGCTATTTTAGCTGCAGTTATGGGATCAATCTCTCCGATATTATTGGTGCCGTCTGTAATTAAAATTATAACTTTGCTTTTTGCTTGGCTGTCTTTAAGCCTGTTACTTGCCGTAACTATTGCAGAACCTATTGCCGTTCCGTCAACAGCTATCATATTTATTGTTGCATGTCCCAAAAGTCGTGTAACCGTTTCCATATCGTTCGTTAGAGGACACTGTGTAAAAGCAAATCCTGAAAAAAGGACTACACCGACTCTATCGTATTTTCTGGATTTAACAAAATTAACGGCTATTTTTTTTGCGGCTTCTAATCTGTTTACGGGTTTAAAATCAAGTGCTTCCATACTGGAAGAAACATCTAATGCTATCATTATGTCCGCTCCTTGATTTAGAACATCTTCCGTTTTATTACCGATTTGCGGTCCGGCTAAAGTTACAACGAACAAAAGCAATATAATATAATTTAATATATTGACTATATTGTAAAACTTTATTTTTGCGGATTTTTTTATACCGTTGAATATGATATATTGCGAAAAATTGATTAATGAACTTTTTGCCTTATTTTTTTTTATTTTCAAATATATTATGAATAATATCAATAACGGTATTAATAAGAAAAAAAGAGGGGATTTGAAATATATCATTTTATCTCCAAATTACTTTTTTGAACATTTAATTTCTCTATAACATTTCTTGTTTGTATATATACATTTATAAATTTATCTTTATCCGATGAATTTATGGAATACTTCAAATTATCATATATTTTTAATAAATCAGATATTTCGTTGCGGTATCCATAGGAAATATTATCTTTTACGGATACCATATCAATTAACTCGGTACTTGTAACTTCTTTGTTGTTTTTCTTTAACATTTCCAAAATAAAATTTTTTAGTATTCTGTTCAAAGTGCAATAATAATTATTTATATTATCCGTTTTATAAACAGCCGAATCCGTTATAGGAATATTATTGAGTTGATGTATGGCTTTTTCCCGGGGAGAAAAGTTTACTTTTATATATTTTTGCATTTTAACAATAATTATATTTTTATATACAACAAATACAACAAACAAGACAAATATTGTACATAGTATATAAAATGTATTAGGAATAGGTATTTTTCTTATTTTTTTTATATCAAAAACAGTATCATTATCATATTTGTTTAAAACACTATGTATAACTATCGGCATACTGTCGGTAAAAAAATAAAATTTTTCGCGAATATTGCTATCTTTGTCGGCATCGGTTTTGTTTATATATGACAGTCTTATTTTCGGAATTTCTTTTATTTTACTGTCATAAGCGGTTAATACTATTTTTAATTTATATTTTTCTTCATCTGCAATATCTTGTTCAAAAGAAAAATCATAAATATCCCACCCTTCAACAACAAAATCATCTTCGCTCTGAAGCAATAATGCAAAAGTCGGAACGGATATATCAACCTCCGCATTAATCATATCACCGACATACATTTCATTTTTATCAACTTTCAATATTGCCTTAGGGAATGTTGTAAAAGCGGTTACATTCAAAAAAGAAAAAAACAAAAATAAAAATAACATTAAACTAAATCTAAATAATTTCATAGCCTGCTATCCTAACACTTGTTTCCTTTTTTGTCTGTTATTGAAAAATTTGATAAGTTCCGGTAAATAAGGCAATCCGTTTATTATATTTATCGTATCTACATTTGCTTGCTTAAAAATATCTTGTTTTTCGGTAACAAATTCGGATAACTTTGTGTAATAATCTTTAAGCATATTTTTACTGCCGGAATCCAACAGAAAACTTTGATCTTTTTCTGCATCATAAAAATTTATTAAACCGATATTTGGAATATCAAATTCTCTCGGATCCGTAATATCTATACATATTAAATCATGTTTTTTAGCGGTTAATTTTAAATCTCTGCCGTAATCAACATCCTTAAAATCGGAAACCAGGAAAACAATCGCTTTCTTTTTCCAAATTTCATTTATAGCTTTAAGTCCTACGGATAAAGATGTTTTTACTCCTTCAGGTTTAAAAGATAACAATTCGTCTATCATCCTTAATATATTATTTTTACCTTTAGCAGGTTTTATAACTTTTTCTATTTTATCGGTAAAAGTCAACATTCCGACTCTATCATTATTTCTGATAGCAGAAAAAGCAAGGACGGAAACTATCTCTGCAGCAAGGGTAGCTTTCGTTTGTATTTTACTTCCAAAAAACAAAGAGGCCGACATATCCGTAAGAAAAATAACTGTCCTCTCTCTCTTCCGTAAAAACTTTTATATACGGTTTCTTTTGTTTGGCAGTAACATTCCAGTCAATTGCTCTAATATCATCTCCCGGCAGATATTCCCTGATTTCTGCAAATTCCATTCCCTGACCTTTAAATGTACTTTGATATTTTCCACCCAGCCCTTCACTGACCAAATGTTTTGAACGGATTTCAATTTGTCTGATAGTTTTTTTCACAATATTTGTTGAATCCATATTGTCCCTTTAGATTACGGTATAGG
>ONEP01000009.1 GCA_900316875.1 Candidatus Ruminimicrobium bovinum | reverse complement strand
TAACCGATGAAGGTGAAGATTTAGGTAAACAACTTACAAGAAGGCACCGCCTTACAGAAAGATTACTTGCCGATGTTTTGGATTTTAACAGACAGGATATAGAAAAAATTGCTTGTGATTTGGAACATAATCTCTCTACCGATTTGGCGGACTCTATTTGTACATTACTCGGACACCCGAAACAATGTCCGCACGGAAACCCGATACCCGAAGGAAACTGTTGCAAAAATTCAAGCAGCAAAATAGAATCCATTGTTGTTCCGTTATCAAAAATAGATATTGCAGATGAAGTAACACTTTCTTATATTGTTACAACAAACCACGATTATATGCATAAGTTATTGTCACTCGGTATGGTGCCCGGAACAAAATTAAAATTACATCAAAAATTTCCTACATACATTGTAAAAGTTAACGAAACACAAATCGCATTGGACGGTGCGGTTGCAAACCTTATTTATGTAAGAAAATAGCAACTAAAAAATTACCGCTTCATTTTTTTAATGATTTCTTTTGTTTTTGGAGAAACTCTCAGCGATTCCGTAATTTTTTGAAGAGTTTTGTTATAAGTCCAAATATCAAGATTGCTTTTTTTAAGATATATCATTGTTATTTGCGGAAATTTAACAAAAGCTGCCGATATTGCCCAAGCAACAGCCATTTTAACATAATAGCCGTTATGTTTAACGGTATCAAAAATATTTAGCACATCTTTTATATATTTTTCATCTATAAAATAGTCTAACATCATAACTATTGCAAACCGCAATTCAAACTCTTTTTTTGATTTTAAATATTTCCGTATAAACTTCCAAACCGTTTCTTTGTTTTTGTTTACTGTTTTTAAACCGGAACAAAAAATATCGCATACCGCCCAATTGTCTATTTTTAAAATAAAGTTTTTTATTATCGGTAAAAGCTCCGTTATATCGGCGTTTTTTATAAAACCTATAAGCATACCTTGCAACATTATTTCTTCGTAATAAACAGTTTCATTAAAAGAAATATATTCTTTAAAATTTTCTTGTTTTGAAAGTTTTTTGGCATAAGCTCTTAATACGGGAATTCGCACACCTATAATATTATTTGTTCCCGGACATAATGAACGGTGGAATTGTTGGTACTTTTTATCCTGTAAATTCAATAAATCTTGTCTTATTTTTTCATACATACCTAACATTATAACAAAAATTGATAATATTAATTTATTATTCTATAATTTTATGTATAAATTTATGATGAAAAGGCGGTAATAAATGAATAATACAAAAAGATATTTGTATTTGATTGTCGGAACAATAGCACTTTTATTTGCCGGGACTGTTTATGCCTGGTCTATTTTAAAAGTTCCGTTGGCACAAAATTTCGGTTGGACTGTTCCTCAACTTACGGTAAACTTTACACTTACAATGAGCTTTTTCTGCTTAGGCGGAATTTTGGGCAGTTTATTGAACAGGAAAATCGGCTTAAGAACTACATTAATAATTTCCGCTTTTCTTTCAGGTTTAGGATTTATTTTAACATCTTTTCTTTCCGGTAGCAGTATATCAATGTTATATTTGTGTTACGGCATAATTTGCGGGCTTGGTATCGGTATTGCATATAACAATATAATTTCAACGGTAAACCAATGGTTTTTAGATAAAAAAGGTTTTTCGTCGGGTGTTCTTCTTATGGGTTACGGGGCATCTTCTTTGGTTATCGGAACAATAGCTGCCAAAACAATGGCAGCGGCAAATTTCGGTTGGAGAAACACATATTTGTCAATAGGTATTGCATTGTTTATAGTTTTGTTTGCCTGTGCAATAATACTAAAAACTTTTATTTCGGACGATAACGGCAAAAATTCAAATAACGGTTTAGTGCAAACAAAAGATTATACATTGAAAGAAATGCTTAAAAGTGTAAATTTTTGGAAGGCATTGGCGGTTATAACTTTTTTGGCTGCTTGCGGAAATACGGTAATTTCCATTGCAAAAGATATATCTCTTGCAAGCGGACTTGCCGAAACATTAGCCGTGGCAATGGTTGGAGTTTTATCCGTTTGTAACGGACTTGGAAGAATTATTTGCGGTTTAATATTTGATAAATTCGGTTGTAAAAAAACGATGATATATGCCGATGTTTTAACGATTGTTGCAGGAGTTGTTATATTAACGGCTGTAATAAATTCTTCCGTATCGTTATGTGTTGCGGGGCTATGTATTGTAGGGTTGTCTTTCGGTTGTTGCCCCACGATATCGGCAGCATTTATTGCAGATTTTTTCGGTAAAAAAAATTACAATTTAAATTATTCCGTATTTAATTTGAATTTGTTATTGGCATCACTTATAGCATCGGTAGAAAGTTATCTTTTGGCGCTTTCCGGCGGATATGTGTTGCCTTTTATTGTTCTTATATCTTTGGCAACAGTTGCGCTTATTATAACAATGAGTATAAAAAAACATAACAATAATTTGAAAATTGCATAGCAATTTTTTAAATGGTATAATCAACAAATCTAAAATAAAAAAGGTTAATTTTAATGAAAAATATTGCAATATTAGGTTCATCAGGTTCCATAGGAATACAGGCACTTGATATAGTAGCTAAAACAAAAGATAAATTTAAAGTTTGCGGACTTTCCGTTAATTCAAACATCACTTTGCTTAAAAAACAAATAAAACAATTTAAACCTTCAATTGTTTCAGTTGCTACAAAAGAAGATGCCGAAAAATTGTTGATATGGTGCAGAAATAATAAATTAAAAATAAAGGTCGTTTACGGTATTGAAGGTTTAAAACATGTTGCTTCAATAAAAGAAGTGGATACAGTTTTATTTGCGGTTGTAGGGTTTGCCTGTTTGGAACCTTTACTTGCTGCAATTGACAGCGGGAAAAATGTTGCACTTGCAAATAAAGAAGCACTTGTAGCGGCAGGCAGCATTATAATGAAAAAAGCGGAACAGAAAAAAGTTAAAATTCTTCCCGTTGACAGTGAACATTCCGCCATTTTTCAATGTATCGGACAGGAAAAAAAGAAGTTTATAAAAAGAATAATTTTAACCGCTTCCGGCGGACCTTTTTATAAATATAAAGGTAATTTAAACAATATTACGGTTGAGCAGGCACTTGCACACCCTACATGGAAAATGGGCAGAAAAATTACAATAGATTCCGCCACTTTAATGAATAAAGGGCTTGAAGCAATAGAAGCTTCGGTCCTTTTTGGTATACCTGTAGATAAAATTGATATAGTTATTCATCCGCAGTCGATAATTCATTCAATGGTTGAATTTAGTGACGGTTGTGTTATGGCACAAATGTCAAACCCGGATATGCGGTTACCTATTCAATATGCACTTTCTTATCCGGAAAGAACAGATTGTTACATAAAACCGCTTAATTTAACCGAAGTTGCAAAATTGGAATTTTATAAGCCGGATTTTAATAAATTCGAATGTTTAAAAATTGCATATAGTTGTGCAAAAAAAGGTTGGACAATGCCGGCTGTTATGAATGCCGCAAACGAAACGGCAGTTAAATATTTTTTAGGCGGTAAAATAACATTTTGCGATATACCTAAAATAGTTAAGCAGGTTACTGATAAACATAAAATAATTAAAACAAAAAATATAAATAAATATATTGAAGCGGATAACAAAGCAAGGCAGGATGCCTTAAAAATTATAAAACAAAAAATCGGAGAAATATAATGGCTTTTTTTTCGGGAACATTTTCGGTGTTGATACAAATTATTGCAGTTGTATTCGGATTAGGTCTTTTAGTGTTTTTGCATGAACTCGGACATTTTTTAACTGCAAAATATTACGGTGTGCGAATTTTAAAATTTGCTTTGGGGTTCGGTCCTGAAATTTACGGTTGGACCAAAGGGGAAACAAGATATTCCGTTTGTCTTTTTCCTTTAGGTGGGCTTGTTGAAATGGCAGGTGAATATTCCGAAGCAAACAAAGACAATAAAGAACAACCCGTTCCGAAAGAGGGCGACTTTTTGTATTTAAAATGGTATAAAAAGGCAATAATAGCGTTTATGGGTCCTTTTACCAATTATGTTTTAGCCGTTATATTGTTTTGGTTTGTCTTTTCAATTTGGGGTGTGCAAACAGTTTCAACCGAAGCCGTTATAGGTAATATGCTTGATACTTCTTGTGCAAAACAAGCCGGTTTAATGCTTAATGATAAAATTGTTTCAATAAACGGTGTTAATATAAATAATTGGAACGAACTTACTTCAACTTTAAAAGATAAGGCAAAACAGCAAACCGAAATTACAATTTTAAGAAACGGTAACGAAATGAAATTTTCTTTGGTTATGGATGAAAATCCTACTACAGGCGGCGGAATGTTGGGTATTCAACCTAAAATAACAACGGAAAAAACTTCCGTATTTAAAGCATTATATTTAGGTTTTGATACAGCCGTTTATCAATCAACATTTACATTGGCTTATTTATGGGATAAACTTGTCACATGGGAAAAACCCGAAATTGCAGGCCCTATAGGTGTAATTCAGGTTATGGCAAAATCGGCAAATTCGGGTTTCGGCAATTATTTTAGATTGCTTGCCGTAATTTCGGTGGCACTCGGTTTATTTAATTTACTTCCTATTCCTCTTGTTGACGGCGGGATGATTGTGCTTTACTTTGTTGAAGGAATTATCAGAAAAACCATAAGTATGAAAGTAATTCAGGTTTATAACACTATCGGGCTTTCTTTGATACTTCTTATTTTTATTTTTGCTACCTACAGTGACTTAATAAGACTCGGTATCGGCAAGCTGTTTAAATAAAAATAACTTTACGATTTTTGAAGATTGGAAGTAAAGAAAAATAAATCTTTAGTTTGTCCGAGTTTTTTCTTTTTTTTGCCTTTCCGAATCTGCTTTAGCATATGAGGAATCTGCCGTTGTTGTTTGTCGTTAAACTTTTCAGGTTCTCTGCTAAAAAATTGCAAAGCGATTTTTTTAATCTTTCACAAAAATTTCACAATTGGATGTTGCAAGTGTTAGGGTTAAATACATTTTGCCGTTTTTGAAAGGTAAAAAAATTCCATAGGTGAAAACAATCTGTTATTAATGTTAAGATGTCTG
>ONEP01000138.1 GCA_900316875.1 Candidatus Ruminimicrobium bovinum | reverse complement strand
TCGGTATAATTGGTTTTAAAATTTATTGGAAAAGAATTTAATTGTATTTGTCAAACAGATAGTTTTGTATTTGTATATAGATAAAAATGAAATATTTTTTTGAAGTTATCAAAAAAGAATTTAAACTGATTTTTACGAACAAATATTATTTGTTTTTGGTTTGTTTATGGCCTTTTTTGGATTTTGTTTTTTTAGGCGGTATTTATTTTTACGGCAATGTTAAACAAATGCCGATTGCCGTAATAGATAAAGATAATTCAAAAATATCAAGGACAATAACAAGGTATTTTAATACAAGTTATGCTTTTAATGTAAAATATAAACTTGATAATGTTGCCGATTTGGAACCTCTTTTTGTCCAAAATAAAATTTTTATGGGTATATATATTCCTAAAGATACTCAGAAAAATATCAAAAAATTCAGCCCGGCTCAAATAGAATGTTATCTTGACGGTTCAAATTTTTTAACATCAAATTTAGGTGAAATAGAAGGGCTGAATATAATAGGAACAATAAATGCCGGTCTTAAAAATACAATGATAAAAAAAAGAGGGATTCAATCAAAACTTGCAAACGGTATGATGTTGCCGATAAAAAATGATTCTTCAAAAATATTTAATCCTACATATAATTACGGATATTATTTAACACCGGGGTTATGGATTGCAATTATAGGACAAATTCTTTTGATTTTCGGAGCATTGACGATAGGCAGAGATGTTGAACAAAAAGATTTTACAGCAGATAATATATTTTTGTTTATTTGCGGAAAATTGTTTGTTTACTGTTTAATTTCGTTGATATATTTTGAAATAATGTTCAGAATATTTTTCCCGTTATTTCAAATACCGTTTTACGGTGAAATAATTACGGCGGAAATTTTAAGTGTTTTTTTTATTTTACCGACAATACTGCTCGGTATGCTTATGTCTGCCGTAACGGGTAATAAAATTGATGCGCTTAAAGGTTGCTTGTTGATAGGGGCACCTTCTTTTTTAATGTCGGGTTATACATGGCCGCTTTCTCAAATGCCTGATTTGATAAAAATAATTGCCGGTTTTATACCGCTAACAAATTTTTTGGAAGCTTTTAGAAAAATTTATCAACAGAATATGCATCTTGAATATATTGTTCCGTTTGTAAAAATACTTATAATATTAATAATTTTATATTTTATTATAACATATATAAGTTTATTAATTCGTTTTAAATTAAAAATAAAAAAATGATAACCGGTTTTAAACAAATATTAATAAGAGAAATTAAAAGATTTTTTAAATCAAAAGATTTGATAATTATATGTTTATTGGCACCTATTCTTTATTCGGTAGGTTTGACATATATTTATCATCATCAAAATCCTACTGATTTAAAACTTACAATAATAGACAAAGATAATTCTTACTTATCAAGAAATTTGGTAAGAATGTTGGATGCCACCCCAGAACTTAATGTAGTTAAATTTGTTCCATCGGCTTATGAAGCATATAAATCTTTGTTTTCGAATGAAGCTGAAATTTTTTATTATATTCCCGAAGATTTTTCGGAAAATTTAAAAAAATCAAAAAGTACATTTGCTTTTATAGGAGCAAATGCAAGTAATTTTATGGTGTCAAGTATGGCAATGAAAACTATTGCCGTCGTTTCACAAACTCTTTCCGCAAAAATATTTGTAAAGTTTTTGATGTCACATAATATTTCAAAAAATACTGCCGTAAAAATGGCACAACCTTTAGGATGCAATTTTAAGTGGATATTTAATCCTGCAAAAACTTATTCAAATTTTTTTGTTCCGTTTATTTTGCTCGCTGTATTTCAACAAATTTTAATAGTTGCCGTTTGTCATACAATGAGTTTGGAAACAAAAGAAAATTCTTGGAAAGATTTATTTAAAATTTCAAACAATAAAATTTTACCCGTTTTACTTGCAAAAGCCGTTCCGTATATATTTACTTCAATATTTATGATATTTTTATTTTTGTTATTTGTTTTGCCGTTTAATTCGGTTTTTCAAACATCAAAAATTAATTTTACCGTTATTACTTTTTTATATTCGTTTGTTATTGTTTTTTTTGCAATGGCAATATCTCATTTGTTTAAAACACCGGTAATATCGTTATGTGCATTAACTTTCTATTCTATGCCTGTTCTTCTTATATCGGGTTTTGCATGGCCGCTTTATATGTTGCCTCTTTATTTAAAAATATCCGCATTTTTATTTCCGTCGACATATTTTATAAATTTGTTCAGATATTATTCTTTGGATAATATTCCGTTAAATTACAGCTTTATTCAAATGGGGCAGTTGTTTGTTTTTTTTCTTGTATGTCTTCTTATAAATTTATTTTTTATGAAACAAAAACTTAAAAAATAATAAAATAATCCGGCACATTCAATTTACTCTTCACCTATTGGACTTTTTTTTGTATAATTAAAAGATAAATAAAATTTAAGGATACATATATGAAAAAAAGTACTTCCAAGCAACAATTAAAAGCCGCACAAAAACCTGCCGAGCAGGCAAGAAAATTACATCCTTTTTATAAGGGGAAAATAGAAGTCGTTCCAAAATGCAGAATAAGAGATTTCAATGATTTTGCAATATGGTATAGCCCGGGAGTTGCCGCAGTATGCACCGACATAAATAAAAATTTGGAACTTGCTTACGAATATACGAACAAATGGAATTCTGTTGCCGTTGTAAGTGACGGAACAAGAGTATTGGGGCTTGGTGATATAGGACCGGAAGCGGCAATGCCTGTTATGGAGGGAAAAGCTTTATTATATAAATATTTAGGCGGAGTTGATGCTTACCCTATTTGCCTCGGTACAAAAGACCAACGGGAAATAATAAATACAGTTAAAATTTTACAACCTTCATTCGGCGGTGTTAATTTGGAAGATATTTCTCAACCGAAATGTTTTCCTATTCTTTATACATTAAGAAAAGAATGTCATATTCCCGTTTGGCACGATGACCAGCAGGGAACGGCACTTGTTACACTTGCAGGGCTTATAAATGCCTTGAAAGTTGTCAATAAAAAAATATCAAAAGTAAAAATTGCAATGCTCGGTGCAGGTTCCGCAAATATTTGTATTGCACGGCTTATAATGTTTTACGGTGCAAACCCTGCAAATATTATAATGGTAGATTCAAAAGGAACTTTAAACAAAAAAAGAAAGGAATTAAAAAATACTCATCCGGAAAAATGGGCAATGTGTTGTGATACAAACGGTTCAAACCTTGAGGGCACGATAGAACAAGCAATGGAAAATGCAGATGTATTAATTTGTTTATCTACACCGGGACCTGATGTAATAAAAAAAGAATGGATTAAAAAGATGGCAAAAAATCCTATAGTTTTTACATGTGCAAATCCTACACCAGAAATATGGCCATGGGAAGCAAAAGAAGCAGGTGCGGCGGTTGTTGCAACAGGCAGAAGCGATTTTGAAAACCAGGTTAATAATTCTTTAGGTTTTCCCGGAGTTTTTAGAGGAACACTCGATGCAAGGGCAACAACAATAACCGACAATATGTGTATTACGGCAGCAGTTGAACTTGCTTCGTGTATTGCAGATAACAAAATAAAACCGACACAAATATTGCCGACTATGGACGATTGGAAAGTTTATCCTAAAGTTGCGGCAGCCGTTGCCGTAAAAGCAATAAAAGAAAAAGTTGCTCAGAAAAAAGCAACTTATGACCAATTTTATAATCAGGCAATGGCTATGATAAAAAGAAGCAGGGCTTTAACTGCCGATATGATGAAAAACAGATTTATCAAAAAGGCATAGCCTTTTTGATGAGGTATAGAGGTATAATGACAAAGAAGCAATAAATGTGTCATTTCCATGATGTTGAGCGTAATTTATAATTGGAAAGCAATGTTCTTTTAAAAATTCTCTTTTTCGCACTCAGTGTCGCCATTCGTTTGAAATTTTTAAAGCCGTGCGACAACTTGAAAAATCCTAACAACCTAATGTAACGGATTTTTCTTCAAACAGTGTCGCACTAAAAAACTTTATAAGATTTATAGTTTTTTACTCTAAAAATTTCAGCACTCATAAGCGGCTCCAAGTCGTTCTTCAAAAGAAATTTTTAAAAGATTTGTCATTGCAAGCATGCAATACATCCATTCTTCAATACCTCAAAAACTCGGAGAGTTTTTTGTGAGAACAATAGAAAGTGAAATTATTATCAATAAAATTTCGGATTTATGCGGGGAAGTTAATTTTAATTTACCGCAGGATGTTGTTGATGCCGTTAAAACTTATATAAAAAACGATAATTCAATAGCGGATAATATTTTAAACGAAATTTTAGAAAATGCAAAAATTGCAAAACAAGATAAAATTCCGTTATGTCAGGATACGGGAACAGCAAACTTTTTTGTGAAAATAGGAAAAGATGTAAAAATAGTCGGTGATTATGATATAAGTACGGCAATAAATAAAGGTGTTTCTAACGGATATACAAAACACTATTTAAGGAAGTCGATTGTTTGTGATCCGTTAGCCAGAGTTAACACAAAAGATAATACTCCCGCAAATATTTATTGTGATTATGTTGACGGTGATAAAATTGAAATTACAATGCTTGCAAAAGGCGGAGGAAGTGAAAATGCAAGTTTTTTAAAAATGCTTACTCCGCTTGACGGTTGGAACGGTGTAAAAAATTTTGTCATTGAATCGGTAAAATTAAAAGGAGCAAATGCTTGCCCTCCGATAATAGCAGGTTTGGGAATAGGCGGGGATTTTGCTTCGGTTGGGCTGCTTGCAAAAAAAGCTTTGTTAAGAAGTATCGGAAGTAACAATAAATCAAAGTTTTATGACGATAAAGAAAAAGAATTGTTTGATGAAATAAATAAGTTAAATATAGGCCCTATGGGTTTAGGCGGAGTTCCTACTGCATTGGCAGTTTTTATTGAGACAAAACCGTGTCATATAGCATCAATGCCTGTTGCAATAAATATTCAATGTCATTCATGCAGAAGAAAAACTATAATAATATGAAAATAACAATTGAACAACTGTTACAAAATACAGATAATTACAAGGCAGGAACTAAAATAGAACTGTCCGGGACGATTTATACGGCAAGAGATCAAGCACATAAAAGACTTGTCGAACTTATACAACAGAAAAAACAGTTACCGATAAATTTAGTAAATACTTGTATATATTATTGCGGACCTTGTCCCAACAGTCCGACACAGATTATAGGTTCCTGCGGACCGACGACATCTTCAAGAATGGATGTTTATACTCCTGAAATGTTAAATAACGGTGTAAAAATTTTAATAGGCAAGGGAAAAAGAAGTCCGGAAGTTATAAAATCAATAAAAGAAAATAAAGCTGTATATTTACTTGCTACCGGAGGTATCGGTGCATTGATAGCAAAAAAAGTTAAAAGTTTTAAATTAGTTGCTTTTGAAGATTTAGGACCCGAAGCAATTTATAAAATTGAAGTTGAAAATTTCCCGTTGATTGTAGGAATAGACAGCAACGGCAGAAAATTGCTATAGGCAATTTTTTGCTGAGAGCTGAGAGTTGAGGGCTTAGAGTTTAGTTTGTAGCTTGTAGTTTGTAAATTTTTATGTCATTTCGAGCGAATGCGAGAAATCTGTTGTTGCAGTTTGCTGTGTATCGTTAAACTTTTCAGCTGCTCAGCTGAGTGGACAAAGTCCACGACTCAGCTTATTAACTAAATTTACAAAGTAAATTTTAAGGAGAAAGAATGTTTTTAGCAATAGATATAGGAAATACGAATATTACATTCGGATTATTTAAATTTAACGGTAAAAATTTGAGTGATAAACCGTTACAAATTTGGGCGGTTGCAACATCAAAAAAGAAAACTGCCGACGAATATGCAATAAAAATTTTGGATATATTATATTATTCCAATATTGATTTAAAAAAGCAAAAAATAAAAAATATAGCAATTGCAAGTGTGGTTCCGTCTTTGGATACTGTATTTGCAAATTTGACGAAAAAATATTTTAACATAGAAGCTTTTTTTGTAAATAGTAAAAACTCGGGAGGATTAAAATATAAATATGCAAATCCCGACGAGATAGGTGCCGACAGAATTGCGGACGCCGTTGCCGTTTATAAAAAATATAAAACGGCATCAATTGTTATTGACTTCGGAACGGCTACAACTTTTGATTGTATAGATAAAAAAGGTTGGTATTTGGGCGGTGTAATAACGGCAGGGCCGTTAATTTCTGCAGAAGCATTATCTAACAGGACGGCAAAATTGCCGTTGGTAAACATAAGTATGCCGCCGAACCCTATAGGAACTACAACGGTTGAAGGTATGCAATCCGGTTTGTATTACGGTTATATAGGGCTTGTTAAAGAAATTTTATCAAGGTTAAAAAAACAAATGAAAGATAAAAATATAAAAATTATTGCAACAGGCGGGCTTTCTTGTTTAATAGCAAGGGAAATTAAAGAAATAGAGACAATTATACCGGAACTTACAATTAACGGTATTAAATTTATTTGGGAAAAAGAAAGAAAAAAATGAAAAAATTATTGGCAGTATGTGCGGTTGTTTGTTTGACGGTAAATTTTGTTTTTGCGGGCTCATTTGATAAGTTCAATGATATGTTAGATAGTGTTGATGATGCTACGGCTCAAAGATATTTGGATAATTTGGCAAG
>ONEP01000260.1 GCA_900316875.1 Candidatus Ruminimicrobium bovinum | reverse complement strand
TTATGTGGCAAATCGGATAATGGAAGTTCATCATACTGTTTCTTTACATCAGTAACATACTGCAACAAATAATTCTTTTCTTCGGCATACAGTTTAATATTGCCTTTAATGAAACGAATCAAGAACCAGTCAAATCCCATCTTCCACATCAATGCATTGAAGAACATCGCTCTCTTATCTGTCAAAGTAAACATATCATAATCATTTGCGATAAAGACTAAGTCATTAAGATGCGTAAGATCTTTCTTTATTCCAAAATACTTATATGCAAGCATGCAGCCAGAATACTTCATGTTGATATGAATATCATTCTGCGGATCATTGAACGGAACAGCACTTTCGTGATGATCAAGAACTAATGCAGGAATTTCAGTTTGGAAAGATGTCTTCAAGAATTCTTTAACCTGTTTGATATTGACAGGACAAAAGTCAGTAAATATTACAACATCAAACTTACCTTGATATTTACGGCACTTATCAATTATTTCCTGTTCTCTACCATAGTTAATTTGTTCAACAATTACATTCTTAAAGTAATTCTTCAAAACAATAGCTGATGTAACGCCATCTAAATCAACATGCGTAAAATTTAAAACCCTAAGGTTTTCATTATAGAAATCTGCCATAGAAACTCCCAATAAGAAAAAAGGAGCCTTTTTCAGGCTCCTATAGTTTCAATATCTGATTACAGTTCAGCATCAACGCCATTGAAGAAATCATCATCAGATACTTCAGGAACATCGGATGTATTGATATTCTTCTTTGTCGGAGCTGCCGGTGCATCAAAATCAAAGTCATCAGATGCAGCAGGCTTTGTATTAATGCTTACCTTTTCAGCAGGAGCGGGAGTGTCATCAGCAAACGGATTTGTTGATGCAATAGAAACGCTTTCAGTCTGAACAGGATTAGTAGAAAGGAGCTGTTCACCAGTCTTATCAAACCAACGCTTGCAGATGGTATTGAAATCAGCAACTTCATCTTCCTTATTATAGCATTCTTCCAAATGATAAAGCTTAGATTCAATATCATCAATCTCAGCAGTTGTCAAAGGAACATACTTCTTTCCATCCCAACGGTCAATAGGACCAGGTGTGCCGAAATGAGAATCATCAAGTTTAGGACCATTAGAACCCTGAACACCAGTATAAACGAAATTAGCACCAGTGTCCCAATCAAACGGGTTAAATCCCTTTACAATGCCCTGAAGTTCATCATCCTTATCAGTCATAGCAGTAGAGATCATCTTCATGATCTGTGGGCCAAATTCAAAACGGAATACCTTACCTTCAGTTTCGGTATTATTAGCATTACGGACAACGAGAATGTTACAGATATAACGGCTCTTGCCCTTGCCATAAGAATACTTAGCGGCTTCTTCCTTCGGATACTTCTTATACATTTCACGGTTATGCTGACAAATCGGACAAGGCTTGCCGAACTTTGTCAAGCATTCAGTAATGAACCATTTATCATTTGCAAGTTTAATAGTGTGCTTGCGGTTCTCGATAAACGGTTTAATTTCATCGGGGTGAGAAGGTAAGAAACGAATTACAACGCTGAACTTTCCATCTTTAACAGTTGGCTGGAACAGATTTTCAATCTTCCAAGACTTAAACTTCTTTTCCTTGGGTTGTTGTTCAGCCACAGCAGCGTTGATGTCTGTGAAATACGAATTGAGGTCTCTCTTCATTGGCATAATATTATCTCCTTATGTTATTGCCTTTTATCTTTTTGTCTTACTATTCGCATTAGCCTTAAGAATCTAAAATAGTCCGGATCATCAATCTTGGTTTCGTCAATAGCAAACTTATTGTTGTCTATCCCATCAAACCAAAACCAAAAATTCAATGTTCCATTCCGAATTAGCTCATAAAGCTTATTCTTTTGCTTATCATTGACTTTGTATAGGTCAAATTGGTTGCCAGTGAAAGCGGCAAAGGGATCTTCCTTCGCTTTAGCTTCCTCTAACATTTTATTTATAATAGTAAATTGTTCCTGTTTTCCATTTACTGAATAAAATTTAATATTTTTTTGAAGATAGTTTAAGTTCAACAGATTTTTTTTCTTAACCTGTCCATCCTTCAAAAAATCTCCAATACAAATGTATATCCAATCTGTAAAAGATAATTTCTTCATGTTTATGGCATTTGCTAAATCAACAAATGCAACATATCCCTTAGGCATATTAGCAGTCTCATAGAAACTCTCCTTAAGAATCTCTTCAAAAGACTTCTTTTCAAACTTTCTAACTATTGCTGGTGGATCTGTTTTCTTATTTAACAATTTAGAAAACAATGACCAGAAATGATAAAGCTCTTTACTCGTCGTCTGCATCTAAAAAATCCAATAGTGATGTTTCAGGCTTGTCTTTCTTTATATGAAAACGTTTCAGAAGTTCTTGTTTAAGAATATAGAAATTAAGTTCATCAAGAAACTTCAGTATCTGCTTTTCATCAAGATAATCTGCAGTAAGGTAAATAAGTGAATCTACAATATTTACCATCTTCTTCTTATGAAGTTCTGCAATAGCTGCATTGAACTTATGCAGATTGTCTGCATCTCCTTCAAATACAGGCTCAAGTGATTTGGGTAATCTTGTGCTTTCATCAATATCATCAAAATCAAAGCCTCTTTCTTTCATTAATTTATAGAAAGCAGTTTTGTTTTGTTTTCTTTCAAGTACCTGACCATCTTCCCAGTCGGTCAATAATAAATCAAAGAAATCCATATTACCTCCTACAAGTAGTCTA
>ONEP01000266.1 GCA_900316875.1 Candidatus Ruminimicrobium bovinum | reverse complement strand
TTTTTCGGCAAATATGGTATATTTAGGGCATGAACATTTATGGCCCATGGACAAGCAGACTGATTAACGCCTTCGCCGACTACACCTTGTTGAAGGAAGTCGGTACCCGTATCGTGTCCGTCGAGGACTTGATTACCTCTAACGCCCACGACAAGGCACTGCTCAGAAAAATCAAATCCAACTCCGTGTCCGAAATCGGACTGCTCACCCAGCTCTACGAGCAGTTCATCCGGTACCGCAACGACATCAACAAGTACGAACCGCTGAAGTACCATTACCTCGTCATTGCGATGATTGATACGCTGTCGTACGACATCCTAGCAATTGACCCCCGTACCAAGCACACGTTCGACATCGTTGTGGACAACAAGTATCCCAAGTCCAACGAGGCCAACAGGATTCTGAAGGATTTCCGTGAATCCACCCAGTTCGACAAGTACGTGTCCAAGATTATCTTTGACGCCATATTCTACGGGAAATTTTTCTGCGAGTACATCCGTGACAAGCAACGTCATATCGTAGGCCTGAAGGATACCGCCCAACCGGGTTCCATCTTTACGATATCGTTGGACGGCTTGGGCGCAAGGCCGATGTATTACAAGATGTCCGCAGCCGAAATCAATACCATCGAGCAGCTCGACAACAAGGAAATTATCTGTCTTGACATGCAGAGCGACAGGTCCCGTCTGTCGCTGAACCCGATGACAATCACGATGGAAGGCCGCGATTCCATTATCGCCCAGACGGGCAGCATCGGCAGGCCCTATTGTTTTGAAATCTACGATAAGTTAGTCGGGCTAGAGATGCTTGAGCAGTTGGACCTCGCATCCATCAATGCCGCCCTCCAACGCAATTCCCTTGTTTCCGTTACGGCACCCGACGGGCTTGACCTTGAACAGCTCAAGGAATTTACAGCCTGGTACGAGAAGGTCATCAACAACACGGGTGATGAGACTGTCAATACCTACAATCTCGGTGCCATCAAGATGTACGCAGCCGAGGCCACCAAGCTCCGTGTCGTCCCCCAACAGAGCCAACGCGGGGCCATTGCCCCCTCGCTCAACGCAGCAGCCGATTCCACGGTGGCCGGACTCCCCGATAGGGTGGAGAAGCAGCGCAACCTCATCCTGGACATCAAGGCCATCCCGCCCGAGTTCATCTTTACGGGACGTGACGAGACCAAGCCCGGTGGTTCGCTCAGACGTTACGCCCGCTACGCCCGACAGGTCAAGGCGGGTCAGTTCGCAATAAACGAGTTCATCTCGACCATTGCAACCGACCTCCTGGCATCTTACGGGTACGATGTCCGTGGCCATCTGAACGTGATGCAGTATTGCGCCATCAACACGTCCGAACTCGACCGCCTGGAATATGCGGACGCCTCGGCTACTGTAATCTCCAACATCTACAATACGTTGCGTGATATTATCTCTGACGAGAAGATTCAGCCGTTCGTCAATAACGAGGAATACGCAAGGTTTATGGAATCGCTTATCGACGCCTTGGCGGGTGCCTCCCAAATCATCAATGTGCCCGATACAGACAAGCCGCACGTACGTCCGTCAAAGCAGGTAGACTAGAACCATGGCAAAGAAGGGTCAGATATACATCGGGGGCGTACCGATGTCCGCCAAGAAGTACGCAGAGGCCCGTGCATTCAATATTGGGGCTTCCAGGTACATCAAGGCACGCAGACAGGCGCGTGAGCGTGCCCGTCAAATCCGCGAGAAAATCGGCCCGCAGTCTATGGAGTGGGTACAGAGCGCACTATTCCTGTACGCCTGCAAGAAGAACAGATTGGAGAAGGACTTGCGCAGGGCGATATGGGCCTACACGTCGGCCATGGTGACCAAGTTGGAAGATTTCGTGACCAATGCGGAGAAGGTGGCGCAGCGGGAGAATATTGCGGACTCCTTCCATTGGGTAGCACTGCAACTGCGCAGCGCCGTCCGCACCCACATGAAACTGTTGGACATGTTCAAGGACGAGGAAATCGTGATACCACCCGTGACGAACGCAGGCCGGGACATCCGAAATATCGTGCACAGGCCAAACGACAGGGACAGCTACGAGTCCATGTCCTATATGCTTACCACGTTCCGTCAGAAGAACCCGGAGGCCGAAAGCCTCGTACCGAAACCGGATGACGATACCCCGTAGTCGGTATCCTCTTGCATTGCCACCGATATTTTATTATATTAGAATCTAAGGACATATCGGAGCGACCACTTGAAACTGGCTGATAGACAATGCAATCAGGAGAGTGGCTATGTCTCGCAATGTTCCGCATCGCAGATGGACAGACACCGAAAAGAAATGTGTAGAATGTGGCGATGTGCCCGAAGGCCGTACCTACTTGCAGGCGGCATCGTACGCGCACAAGCACGGGATACCCTGGAAGGAATTACGCAAGGGCAAGTGCAAATGGTTCTGGTCCCCGACCGAGGATGCCACGTTGCTTGCCGGCAACGTCGTACCCGACCGCTCGTGGGAGAGCATCCGGCAGCACAAGGAACTGCTCGGGATACCGAGGGAGGCGAAACCCCGATACTCGGACTACGTGGAATTTTCCAAGTACAACAGGACCGCACCGAAAGTGATATCGAGGAATAAGAATGGCTGATACGGTTAATCCGTTCGACGTGCTGCATTCCCTGTTGGACCCTAACGCCACGTTCGAGGACAACGTGGCACGGATACAGGACCTGTTGGAGTCCGGAAAGCTGGACTTGCAGTTGGTGGCGCGCCTTCTCGTGGAGGCGGATGTCATGCCCGTCCTCGCAGCAAACAATTATCATCTGAACATGGACTTGAAAAAACTCTCCCGACAGTTGGAGGTGGCGGATGCCTGTATACGGGACTACTCCGAGCAGTTCAAGGAGATGGCCGTGGCAAGCCAGGACGGAATTACTGCTGCGGACGAAAGACAGGAGGCGTGCAGGATGCTCAAGTTCCCGAACGGGGAGTTGGTGAACTAGCCTATGGTATCTTGTTATATACATACCCGGAGGTAAATATTATGGCCCGAAGAATTGTAATCGACATCGAGACTGTACCGAGACCCGGAATCATGGACACGTGGTATCCGCAGTGGGCTTCGGAAAAGTATCCCGGAAAGGAAGGGCAGGATTTGGAGGACATGGCTGCACTCCATGGCGAGTTCGGCATGATTACCGCCATCGCCTATGCCAACGCCCTTACGGACGAGGAACCGATGGTGTTCACTGCCGGCTCCTTGGAAGAGGAAGCGGAGATGTTGGAGGAGGTCTATCCAACCCTGAACAACATGGGCGTGACGCTCATGGGTCACAATATCAAGGGATTCGACATTCCCTTCTTGGCCAAGCGTTATATTGCGCAGTGCAATCGTCTCCCGTGCAGTCTCAACGTAGGTGGCCGGAAGCCGTGGGAAGTCCCCCACAAGGATACGATGGAAATCATGCGTTTCGGGGGAGGCCCGTCCATGTCGCTCCGCTCCGCATGTCTCCTGTTCGGCATCAAGGACCCGAAGGAAGCCACGTGCGGTTCAGAGGTAGCCGAACTTTTCCGACAGGGAAAGATTGCGGAAATCGGCCAGTATTGCGCAGGCGACGTGGTTGCCGAACGTGCGCTTATCCGTAAACTTTCAGACGTTATGTAACCGGAGTTGTGTAATTATGAGAAACCTTTATATAGGTATCGACAATGGTACATCGGGGTCTATCGGTTGGCTTGGCGAGGATGTTGATACGGGTTTCGCAGAAACTCCGAAGTTTGAAGAGCAGTCCTATACGAAAGCCGCCAAGAATATTACCCGCATCGACCGTAAGGCTCTTCGTGAATTGGTCTTGAAGATTTTGGGCGAACATAAGCCCTATGAAGCCCTTGCAATATTGGAACGTCCCCGTGTGAACCCGAAACAGTTTGTAACTACTCTTTCGGCTATGAGGGCTTTGGAAGCAACCCTTTGTGTTCTGGAAGATTTGGGTGTTCCACTAACCTACACGGATTCTCGCCCGTGGCAGAAGAAAATGTTGCCACAGGGTATCAAGGGTTCTGCTGAACTCAAGAAAGCATCCAAGGAGATTGGTTGCAGACTGTATCCGCAGTTTGCCGAAGCCATCCGAAAGCACAAGGATGCGGACGGTCTGTTAATAGCAACTTGGGCAAGTCGGGAACGATTATAAGGAGCCTTTATGAAAGACATGACACTACAAGACTTGACTACTACTCCGGTAGACATCGAGACGTTCATCAAGGACCCCGAGTATTTGGGGGCCTACTTTACGGACGTGTATCCCTATTGGGTTGACAAACTCAAATCTATTTATGCCGACCCGTTACACCCGAGCTGCGTGGAAGTCCTGTTGGCGGGTAGTTACGGGACCGGACGGACTACTGCGGCAGTCATAGGGTTCCTGTACGACCTGTATATTCTTACATTGGTCAATAATCCGCATGAGGTATGGTCGTTGATGCCTAATACGTCCATTAATTTTGCCATTGTCGGCCATAATGTTAATGGTTGTTATAGCGACATGATATTGGACGCCCTGTCGCTTTCCCCGTATTTCCGCTCCAAGATTCTGCCCGGAAAGGGTGCGGTATTGCAGGACAACATGTTCGCCAACGGAATCGGCATTATGTGTATCCATCCGTCGGATTTTAGCGTATCTAGCTTTCTCGGAAAGGCCATAATCGGTGCGATATTCGAGACCGATACGGGGGATTGTTCTCCCGATTCGGCCTACGAGAAAACATACAGCACTTTGTATAGACGGTTTTATGCCCGGTGTGTAAACCAGGAGGAAATATCGACTTGCCGCCTGTGGATGGTATCTTCTGCCGAGGGACTGCTTACATCGTTCCTTAAAAGTCACGTGGATACTATGCTTGTTAGCCCCGTGTGTGAATATATTGCACCGTCCATTTGGGATGTCCA
>ONEP01000143.1 GCA_900316875.1 Candidatus Ruminimicrobium bovinum | reverse complement strand
TTGTTTTCTTTTTTCAGTGTGTCATAAGCACTTGTTAAAAGCCATTGTCTGGCATATTTATTTGAAGCTTTTATTTTTCTGTTGCCGTCCAACCAATAACCTATTTTTTTATCTGCCATTGCCATTGTTGCAAAAGCCAAGCTTTCCGGTGCAAGATCAAGGTTTATAACGATATTATATTTGGTTGATGTTAAAAACGAAAAAACTTTTGAATTGTTTATAATAATATTATCTATATATTTGTTTCCTGTCAAAGTATCTTTGTTTTTTTCTTCTACAAGCCAATCTATTGAAATGTTTTTATATTTTTGCTTTAAACCTTCCAATATAAAAGTTGTTCTTAAAACATCGCCCATGGCGCCGAGCTTTATTATTAAAATATTTGTTAAGTTTTCGGATGATTTTTTTATGGAAACATATTTTGTACACGATGAGCAAACCGCATTTTTATTTTTTTGATAAATGCAAGGTCTGTCCAAAGGGAAATATTTGCAATCGGAATAAATAACATATTTGTTCATATTCTCATAATTTAGCAAATTATAAAATTTCGGTCAAAAAAAAGAAATTTTTTCTCTCAAGCTATTAAATAAAAAATTTAATTTTTGTATAATAAAAGCCATGAATAAAAATAAAATAATTTATCGATTAAGGTTAATAATATCCTCAATTATTTTAATAATTTCTTTTTTGGCTTTTACTGCTGTTTTTAATTTTTTTACAAATTTTTTTGCAATACAGTTGGGACCGTGTGTTGCAAGTTTAATTGCTTCTTTCTCGTTGTCCGTTTTAATATCCGTTTTAGCCGTTTTGTTTTTTACATTTTTATTCGGAAGGTTTTATTGTTCTTTAATTTGCCAGTTGGGGATTTTACAAAATTTTATAGGATTTTTATCTTTTAAAAAAAGTAATAACAATAAAAATATGGTAAAAACAAGATATACAATAGCGGCATTTGTATTTGCTGCTTTATCTTGCGGATGGGCCGTAGGTTTTAAAATTTTGGACCCGTATACCAATTTCGGGTTAATTGCTTCAAGCATTTGGACACCTTTTTATAATTTTATAACAAAAAATCAAAATTACGAATTTACTATATTAACTTTAATAATATCTTTAATTCCTTTTGTAATTTTAATATTTTTGGTTTTGTTTAAAAGAAGATTTTTTTGCACTGCAATTTGTCCCGTAGGTACACTTTTGGGCTTGTCTGCAAAATATGGAATAGTAAAACTTAAAATAAATGATAAATGTATAACATGCGGTGCTTGTTTTAGAAATTGTCCTTCCGGAAGTATAAATTTAAAAGATAGAAATATAGATAATGAACTTTGTATAAGATGTTTAAAGTGTATGTCCGTTTGTCCGAAACAAGCCGTAAGTTTTGCAACGGTAACTGATAATAAAAAAACTGTTACGTTTGATGAAAGCAGAAGGAATTTTATTTTAGGTTCGGCTTTTGTTTTAGGTGCAATTGCAACAGGTGTAGGAAGTTCTTTTGTTAGAGGTAAATTATTTATAAAAGATAAAATAAGAGCAATATTACCGCCCGGAGCCGGAGATTATTCAAGTTTTTCTTCAAAATGTACAAGTTGCCAGTTATGTGTTGCGGTATGTCCTAATAAAGTAATTCATCCAAGGGATTTTAGTCATTCTGCAATTTATATGGATTATTCAAAAAATTCTTGTAAATACGATTGTAATGCTTGCAGTTCGGCTTGTCCTACAGGTGCAATAAAAAAGATTTCATTGGAAGAAAAACAACATTTAAGAATAGGTATGGCAAAAATAGACGGAAACTTATGTGTAAATTGCGGAATATGTGCTTTTAAATGTCCTGCTAAAGCATTAAATTTAAACGATGACAGAGTGTTGCAATTTGACGGTTCAAAATGCATAGGTTGCGGTGTGTGTCAAACGGTTTGTCCGCAAAAAGCAATAGAAGTTGTAGGAATTATGGAACAAAGCAAAGCTGTTTAAAATAGTAATAACAGGTTATAAGAAGGTTATTCGGTTATAGATTGAACAAAGAAATTGTAAACTAAAAAATAAATTATACCCAGATAACCGGATAAACTTATAAACCAAAAACTGCAAAGCAATTTTTTAGGAGGTAGTTTTTATGTCTTTAGGTTTTACCGAAATACTTTTGATTGTAATAGCAATTGTTTTATTGTTCGGAGCAAAAAGAATACCTGAACTTGTAAAATCAATTGCAAGGGCTTCTTACGAATATAAAAAAGCAAAAGAATTGATAAAGAAAGAGTCTGAAGAAATTATCAATGCCGGTGAAGAAACAACCGATAATGTAAATAAGCAACAAACCATAGACGTAAAAGCCGAAGAAAAAAAAGATAAGTAATTGCACATGGCGGATTTGGAGCAGGAAAAATTAACTTATCATTTGTCCGAATTAAGAAAAACAATCCTTTCGGTTATTGTTTGTCTTATCGTTTTATTTCCGTTAGGTTATTTTTTTGCTCCGTATTGTATTGATTGGCTTATCAAACGGAGTTTTTTAAATCAATCACTTTCTTTAAATTTCTTTTCCCCTATGGAAGTTTTTATAGTAAATTTGAAAATAGGTTTTGTTGTTGCTTTTATTATGGGCTTTCCGTATATAATTTATAAAATATGGCAGTTTTTACTTCCTGCATTATATGATAAAGAAAAAAAATTTATAAAAACGGCAGTGTTTTGTTCAAGTATTTTATTTATTTTCGGTGCTGCAATTTGTGTCGCATTTGTGTTACCGTTAATAATAAAATTTTCCATGAGTTTTACAACCGAGCAAATTAAACCGATGCTTGGAATAAGTAATTTTTTAGGCCTTTCCGGCTGGCTTATGCTTGTATTCGGCTTAATGTTTCAATTTCCGATAGTAATATATTTTTTAGTTAAATTTTCAATCGTGTCTGTTGAAACATTAAAAAACAAAAGACCCTATATTATAGTTGTAATGCTTTTAATTGCCGCATT
>ONEP01000237.1 GCA_900316875.1 Candidatus Ruminimicrobium bovinum | reverse complement strand
TATTTCTTTCAATAAAAAACTTACTTCTTCATAATAAAAAGCATCATAAGAATAATCTTCTAACCAATCGTCTATTTGCTTTTCTAATATTTTATTCCATATAGTATCTGTTAATATTGAATTTATATCAGCTCCTAAACTTCTTAATTTTTTAAAAGATTCAATATTTCCTTTTTCTACTGCCTTTTTTAGTGCATTATCTTTGTTTGCACCTAAAAACAATAAATTTTTTAATATTTCGTTGTTGTTAGAAAAATTTTCTAACCAAACATTTAACTTTTCTTGTGATATAAATTTTCTGTTTGCACCGGCTTTAATAAAAAAGCAAATATATTTTATTGTCTCGGTATCTATGTATTGTATATCTAATAATTCTCTAAACAAATTATTAAGTTTTTTTTTCAAATAACTCATTTATATTCCATAGTGATTTCCTTAGTTCTTCAAAACACATTAATAATGCTTCTTCACAAACTTCTATTAACGATATTAATTTATAAATCTTTATATTGCATAATTCATTTTTTATTTCTTCTTTAAATTTCTCTTTTCTTGTTAAAATAAAATTATTTATAATTTGTTTAACATATTTATTATTATTCTTATAATAAGGAATGATATTAATTAAACTATCACCGGATTTAACTGAAGATTCTAATTTTTTGATTATATCGTATTTGCTGTCTACAAGATATTCAATATCTTCCGTTTCTTCTATTTCCATAATAACATATCTCCTTTATTGATTTATTTTAATTTTTAAACCAAAAGGTATTTCTTGTAAAGATTTACTTTCGTTTCCTACTACACACCAAAGAACTTTATAATTAGTGCAATTTTCTTTATTAGGGAAATATACATTATTTCCGTCAACAAAAAAAATTAACAAATCAGGTCTGCTAATTTTTTTATATAATTGTGTTTTAAATATTTGAACTTTGCTTGTTTTTCTTATATATTCGAAAAAATCTCTTAGCTTTGTGTTTCCGTAACCATTGAATTTTGGTTCATAATTTTTATAAAGACTATTTTTTTTATAATATAAAATATCTTGTTTTACTTGATCATGGTCCCACTCTATTATTCTCAATTCTATAGGATATTGTTTATATATAGTATATAATTCTCTCCACAATATCTTAAATTGTTTGGAAGAAATATCTCTGCTTGTATCTATAGCTAAACAAACTTTTGCAATTCTTTTAGTAATATTACCCTTTAATAAAAAATCATTTTTTACAAATCTTCTCGATGGTCTTGAATAAGATTTTTTATAATAGTTTTTTATAGAACATTGAATTTGATTTTTTAAAATTATTTTCCAATCAACAGGCTGATTTTTTATTTCATGATTAATATTGTAATTAATATCATTAAAATATTCTTCTATAAAATATTCTTCTATATAATTCGGAACATAATAATTATTTGTTTTTACTTTATTATAAGTATCTGTAAGTATTTTTTTTAAATATGCTTTTATAATAATACTTTTTTCTTTTGTTATTTGTTTAAATTGTTTATTTTCTTCATCTTCAATTTTTCTCCAATAACGATGAGCATCAATTGTTTTCAAATTTTTATCAATATTTTTATTCTGTAATTCTTTATAATAATATTCAGCTGTTTTATTATCAGCAAAATTAAAATCTTTTGGAAGAGAATCAAGTCCAAGTCCATCATTTTTTAAGTTGCTGTTTATAGCTAAATCTGTTGCTATGTTCCACAAATAATTATCTTTTTTCTTATACAAAAAATGTTCGTATATAATATGAAGGAAAATATGTATTAATAATGTTCTTAATTGAGAACCAATTAACTTTTGTTCTTTATTAATAAAGATATTCAAATTAGTAATGTTTTTTAATGACAATCCTGCATTTTCCAAACTATTTGTTTCTATATAATTTATTTCTATATATTTAGTATAAAGATAACTATAAAAAGCAAATTTTGTTCCTCTATTTAAATACGATTCAGGAATATAAGGAAATAAATTTGCTATATTATTATTTGAATTATTGCTCATTATTTATTCCATTTAATATTTTTTTAATATCTTCACATAAATTTTTTTTGTCTTTATATTTTTTATATTCTTCGCTATGTTCTTCTATTTTATTTTCTTCTATAGCTATCTCAATAGTATTACATTCATTCTCTATATCCTCAATTATGTGTTCGAATTTAACATATTCAAAATAATCTATAAAAAAGTTAATTATTTTCTGTCTATCTTGTTTTTCCTTATATAAAAAATTTATAAAATCCATACTCTCACTTTTTGTTCGGAAGATAATTTATAATTTTGACTCTCTATATATCCTTTTAATGATGTTAATGAATATGCATTCTGACTTACAGTCTGATTGTTTAGTTTGTTGTCCCTTAAGTCACTATATCGATCATATTGAGCCGTCAATATATCTTTTCCGTCTATGCCAATATCTGCCCAATCGTTTAAAAATTCTATTGTTGCTTCTTGACCTATTACACCTTTTAATAAATTATCAAGAAAAGTAATTTTTTCATTTTCAATTTTCAATATTTTTGACACTATTTCCCAAGTTCTTGGACTCGGTAAAGACTGACCTATATTTTCATAATTAGGTTTTTCCCAAAAAAACCAGTTATTTTTAGGATTAGAGAGAAAGGCTCTTATTCTTTTATTGAAATTTTTATCATTTGCATAATCCAACCATTCTTTTAACTCCGGTTCTACATCTATCATACATATTCTGTTTATAAATACTGAATCCAATTTCTCAACATTATAACCGCTATTTACATCTGAAGGATTTATAGATACTATTATAACTGTGTCTTGTGGCAACTCTCTTCCCGCAAACTTATTTTCGGTTAATAATTGAAGTATTGCTTGTTGAACATCCAATGGAGCTCTGTTAATTTCTTCCAATACAAAAATTGTTTTAGGTTTATCAGGAAATAATATCGGTTTTGCAAACTTTGATATTTTTTCTCCCTCATTATTTTCTTTAATAGCATTATTTTCTTTTAAATATGGTATTCCCATTAAATCTTCAACTTGAGTTTGTGCTCCGTATAAAGCTTTATAATTCCAACCATTTTCTTCTGCAACCTGTTGAATAGCTTGTGTTTTTCCGATACCTTGATGACCTTTTAAACATAAAACAAATCTTTCTTTTTCAGGAGCATTTAATAGTTTCTTTATAAGTGCTTTAGTATCAGTTATGTTCATATTTTTTCTCCAAATTAATATTTTAATTTAATTGTAATTTCTTCTTAACGGAATTAGCTATTTTAGAGTCTATATCACTTTCTATAGTTTTAACAAGCAAACTTTTTGTTCTAGTTTCAAATTTTTTGGGTTTAAAAAATTTATTAATTAAAGATACTGTATCTGCTCCTTTATTATCACTATAAATCCAATGAACAAACTTTTTCAAAACTTCTTCATTTGTACAAGATATATCTTCTTTATCAGATATATTTTGAATAAGGAAACGACCTATGTTTTCATTTTTATCATCAATATGCAATATCATAAGTGAAAAAAATTCATTTTTATTTTCATTATAAACTTTAGCACCTATTTCCATAAATTTTATAAGAGAATTAAAATTCTCTTGTTCAATAGAATAAGACAAACATTCATTCTTATAATTAGCTATTTGTTTGTTCACTAATATTTTTTCATCAATATTGTCAATGTTTGATATAACTAATGAATAGAATTTAGCTTTATTTTTACTATCCACATTAACATAAGCACCTATTTCTATTAATTCTTTAAAAGAATTAAAATGTTCTTGTTCAATAGAACATTCTAAAATTTCGTTTTTGTAATCATCTATTTGCTTTAATATAAAGATTTTATTTACTTTATTATTTTCAATTGAGAATTTATTTAACCAACTATCTAATACTTTTTCAACTTTTCTGTCTTTATTAAATTTACTATCTTTTCTTATTTCATTAAGATTTGTTCCTTTTTCTTCTATTAATTTTCGAAAAAGACTAAAACTTCCAACTCTCTCATCAAGTTCTATAGTATATTCAAACATAATTTTATAATCTTTAGGTTCTAACAAATTGGAAGTAGTCTCAATATTATTATTCATAAATTTATAATCTCCATCAAAATACATTTTTTCCATATCATCAATAACAGCAATTTTATTTTTTATATTATTTTTATAAAGATCTTCTTTGTCCATTATATATTTAACTATATCAGAATAATACCATTCTGCTGCATAATAACAAAACTCTAATATATTATCTCTTATTTTATCTAATATAGGGAAAAAATTATTGTTATTCATTAATTTATTTTCTGTATCTTCCTTAAAAAATGTATATATATCAGTCAATGCCTTTACAATGTTATAATAATATTCACGATAATACTTAAGTATTACTCCTTTTATATTTGATTCACTAAAAAAATTTCTAATTATATTATCATTATCAACATCATCATTTTTAGCATACATTTTAATTTCTGTGAAAAGTATCGCTAAAATTTCATCTATTATATCTTGTGAATATTGTTCTTTTTCAATTAAATACTTAACAATATTTTTTTCTAATAAATTCAAATTTTTATTATTCTCATTTTTTCTATAAAAATAGTAAAGGTTGTATCTAATAGTTTTTATAATATATTTCGATATTGTGTAACTGATAATATTTTTATGTGCCGAATTAGGATTTATATCATCATCAATTACGAGAGGTCTTATTAATTTCAAATTGCTACTTGCCAACAAAGAACTAATAATTTTTTCTTGCTCTTCTGACTTTAGTTTTTTAATTTCTGTTCTTGCAAGCTCAAAATTTTCTTCCTCTAATAAAACTTTAATACTTTTACTATCCATTTTTTTCTCCTTAAAAATATATTAAATAAAAACGGCTATTATTTTTGAGCCTATCGAAGTAACCCAAATATAATAGCCGTAGTTTGTCACTTAAGACAAACATTAGAAATAAACAATATGGGTAATTAAGCCACATTTTTTATTTCTTTCACGAACTATTTCTGGACTTCGATAGTGCCTCTACTTGTTAGAAGCTCTTCTTACCTTAAGTAAGATTCCAAAAATATTTTATTAAGTTAAT
>ONEP01000060.1 GCA_900316875.1 Candidatus Ruminimicrobium bovinum | reverse complement strand
GCATCGCTTATATCGTGAATAAACATATTCATTTTTGACATAGCCCAACTTGAAGCATCTCTTTCTTGCCCGTATATAGCTACATTTTTTACTCCTGCTTTTTTTGCTGTTCTAATTAGGAGCGAAGATGATCCGGCTGTTGGGTCATAGACAGACTGCCCCGCTTTAGGGTTAGCAATTCGTGCCATTAATTCAGCAACTCCCATAGGTGTAAAGAAACTACCGGCTTTTGCACCTGCTTGTTGTGCAAATTGACCTATCATATATTCAAAAGCATCACCTAAAACATCACTTGGAACTTGCCCCTGTTTAACTTCTATTTTTGAAGGTCTTAAGTCTAATGAATTAAAATCTTCCAACAAATTTTTTAATGTTGTTATTTTGTCTTTTTGCTCGCCTAAATTTGCAGTACTGTTAAAATCTACACTTCTAAAAATACCTTGCAAATATTGTTGATTATCGTCTTCTATTCCCCTTAATGCTTCATTTATTTTTACACCGATATCAGATAAGTTTTTTTGAGCATATAAAGAGTCAAAAGAATATTTTTCTTGTAATTTAAATGGTAACCTTTCTTTTGCTCTTTCAAACCTTTCTTTGTTAGGATATTTCTTTTTTAATTCATCTATATTTTCTTTATAAATATCACTTAAATACTTAACAAAAAGCAATGGTAACAAATAATCTTTATATGTCGATGCTCCTATAATTCCCCTAAAAGTATTGGCTCCGTTCCATAAAACTTGTTCTATATCTGTTCTTGTGGTCATTATTTTTCTCCTATTAAATTTTGTAAGAAACTTTTATAAAATTCTTCTTTTTTTTCTATTAAACTCTTATACAATTTTATTTCTTTATTTAATAATTTATAAAACTCTACTATTTCTTTTTGCTTTTCCAAATTTATTACCGGTATATCTATATCGCTAATAGTAGATTGTTTTATTGAATTAACTAACCAAGTATCTTCTTTTTTATATTGTTGCATCTTCTTTGTATTTGAAAATGTATTTAAGAAAATGCTTACATATTCATTAATAACCGGTTCCGACAATATATTACTACTTTTATTATTTCTTAATTTTACAAATTGCGAAGGAACTACAATATTTTCTAAATCTTTTGTAACAACAAAAGATTTTAACGGATTTATTAACCTTACAATAATATCGTTTTCTTTTGTAAGATATTTTTCATCCATTATATTTTCCGTATAAATTTCATTAAAGAAATCTGCACTTATTGTATTATCTTCTAAAAAAGATTTTAAACTTAATACTTTATATTTGCTATAATTAATATTGTTTGATTGTTCAGTAAAATCTACCGCTTTTCTTGAAACTACTAATCCTATTTGAACATCAAATAATTCCGAAAGTTTTATATTTTTCATATATATTTTTCCTTAAAATAATTGTTATTTTTAACTTTTAACAAGATTATTATACTTGATTATTTTGTTTTTGTCAAGTATTTTGTTTAAAAGTGCTTGTTATTTTTGTGTTTTAACATAGTTTTATTGACTCTATTATACCAAAATGCAACATTGTTTTCATAATTATTTTATAAAATTATTACGACAACATCTTGTCGTAACTTGGAAAGAGTTTTTAAGATTTTTGCCGTTTAAGACTTTAAGATTTTGTGTTATCTTATTCTCGGTTACCGAAGAATTTTAGAGATAAAGTTGTTCCGTTAAAAATTCTATCAAATACTATCAATAAAATTAATTAACTCGGAATAATCACCTTTATCGGCAAGTTTTAATGCCAAAACATATTTTTTCTTATATGTTTGTAATCCATTTTAATTTCAATCCGTCTTTTTCTTCTTCCGTTAACGGTGTAGAATTATCATCCGTTTCAAAAATATTCATATTAATCCTCATCCCAAATTTTTGCAGCTTTCTTACTTAACAAATATTCAATCGTATCTTCCAAAATTTCTTTATTGTCAGACAACTGATTTTCTAAACTCATATTATTGTTAACTTTGGTTACTATATTTAATGCTTTTTGTTTAGCTCTGTTATAAATAATATCATTAACATTTTCTCTTGGAACAAGAGCATATACAAAATCGCAATTTAATTCATCTGCAATTTTTTTCATTGTTGACAGCTTTAAATTCTTTTCATTTTTTTCAATAACGGCAAGCCTCGGCTGAGATATTTTTAACTTTTTTGAAAATTGAACTGAAGTCATTCCAAGCAATTCTCTTATGGTTTTTATCCAACCTTGAAGAGGTTTTTCTATTCTAACTTTTTTTAAATTATTAAATTTTTCCTGATAAGATTTAATAAGTTGTTTTTTTATATTCATTTTATAACCTATCTATTATTATTCTTGCTAAATATTATAATATATATATTATATTTGTCAAGTATTTTTATAATAGATATGTTATATTTTATACTCTTTTAATCTTTCTGTTGCCTGGAGATAAGGTTAATTGAAATATTATTTTTAATAAATATATCACAGAATTCCGGCAAAATAAAAAAGAAAAAATCATAAAATTCCTGCATTATTTACTATAAATAATTATACAAATAATTTATTGCTAAAGATAAGACAGTAAGAAGTTTAAGTTTAAAAAGCAATATGAAATTAAAGGAAAGATTATTTAAAAAACAGTTTAATTTTTAAAAAGCATAACCGACGGAAAAAGTATATTTTGAATATTTAAAATCAATTTTATCATCTTTACCGGCTTTACCGTTATTGAAAGAATAAAGAAGTTCAAAAACCATATGGCTTACAACTATACCGAAACCTACACCATAATATAAACCGCCTTCCATATCAACCGATTTTTTTAGAGTATCGTTTGGATTAAGTAAGTTATAACCAACTTGCCCGACAACATAACCGTATTTATAAAGTTCCGTGGGTTTTGACCTTAGCTTAACCGACAAGTATGCGGGGAATATATAAAAATCTCCTTTGTAAAATTTTGCATCCCTGGGATTACAGCCGCCAATACCAAGCCCTACCCCAACGATATTTTTAATATAGTGATGAAATTCCGCAAAAGCACTTATTCCGTTAGGTGCTTTAATTTTATCGTTGCCGGCTTCATAGTCGCCGTTCCAATCATAGCCGACTTTTATAACAAATTCATTTTTCTTTTCTATTATATTTTCATCCAAATCAAGTGTTTCTATTGAATCTTTATTTATTTTTTCATCTTTTTTTATTTCTTTAACATCTTTTCTGTTTATTTTTATTAAATCTTCTCCTTGAACTATATAAACAACATTATCGTCCTGATGATGAATATTTCCTTTATAAGTTGTTCCGTCATTTAAAATTACGGTTTCGGCAAACGTAAAACTAACAAACATAAACGAAACAATAAACACAATAATTGCTTTAAAATTAAGATTTGAAATATTCATATATGGTCCAACTCCCCATAAGTACAAATATTATGCCGGATATTAACTTTAATGGAATTTGCTGAAGATATGTTTTTGCAAAAGTTCCTGCAAGCACAGCAATTGCCGAAGATAATGCAAGTGCTGCAGCAGAAGCAAGAAATATATATAACGGAGCTAATTTTGAATTCGTTGAAAACAATAATGTAGCTATTTGTGTTTTATCGCCAAGTTCCGCAAGTAAAACTGTTAAGAAGACGGCAAAAAAAGCACTCATAAATTACCTTTTAGTTTTCTATTCTTACTTTTACGGTTTTTGATTTAACTGTTGAAAGTTTATCAATTTCTTTTAAAGCTTCATCTATATTTTCACTGTATGCTCTGTGTGTTGTTACTATAATTGAAACTTTTTTATTTTTGTTTCTGTCGTCCTGATATAAACTTGCAATCGATACACCGTGTTGACCTAAAATACCAGATATTTTGGAAAGCACTCCCGGTCTGTCGACTACGGAAAACCTTAAATAATAGTCGCTTTTGCTTTTGCCGTGCGGTAAAAACTTAACAACTTTTTTCTTTGAATAACCGACATTTTGAACAAGCCCTGCCGTTCCGTTTGAAACAAATTTTGATAAATCGATGATGTCGGATACCACAGCCGATGCCGCAGGCAACTGCCCTGCACCTTTACCGTAAAATACTACATCGTCGGAAGCATCACCGGTAATTTTAACGGCATTATATTCATTGTGAACCGTTGCAAAGAAATTATGATGGTCTATTAAACACGGTTCAACCCATAAATCGATACCTTTATCGGTTTTTATTGCAGAACCGATTAATTTAAATACATAACCGAAATCTCTTGTTATTTTAACATCTTCAACATCCAAACGGTCTATACCTTTTACCCTTATATCACTTACTTTTATCCAACTGCCCCAAGCAAGCGAAGATAAAATTGCAAGTTTATTTGCGGTATCGTAACCTTTTACATCTGCGGTCGGATTGGCTTCCGCAAAACCTGCCTGTTGTGCATCTTTTAAAGCGGTGGAATAATCCGTTGCTTCATCTGTCATTTTGCTTAAAATAAAATTCGTAGTTCCGTTTAAAATACCTTTAATACTTTTTATTTCATTACCTGCAAGCCCTTCGTTTAAACCTTGTATTACCGGAATTACACCGCCGACGGAAGCTTCAAAATAAACCATTTTTTTGTTTTCTTGTGCCAACGAAAATATTTCGTCCCAGTATTTTGCAAGAACCGCTTTGTTTGCGGTAACTACATTTTTACCGTGTTTTAAACTTTCTGTAATAACCGTTCTTGCAGGTTCATAACCGCCTATAAGTTCAACCACAATGTCAATTTCGGGGTCTGCTATAACATCGTTAAAATTTTTTACATAGAGTTGAGGTTTATCAATAGGGTTTAAGTCGCAAATTGATTTTACATTTATCTTTACACCTGATTTTGCAAGTGCAATGGCTTTATTTTTTTCCAAAATTTTTACAACACCTTTACCAACTGTGCCGTAACCTACCAAACCGATATTTAAAGTTTTTTTCATAAATTTTTTACCCGTTTTTTGTAAATTTTTTTAATCTTAAAAGTGCATCGTGGAACCGTCTGTCGTGAGTAACCAAAGAAATTCTGACATAACCTTCTCCGTTTGCACCGAAACCCACTCCAGGGGAAACAACAACACCCGTTTCTTTAAGCAACCTTTCGGCTACCGACAAGGAACCTTCCTTTTTTAAATTGTCCGGAAGCCCTGCCCATACATACATTGTTCCTTGTGTTTTTTTTGCATGCCAACCTATTTTATTTAAACCGTCAACCATTTTTATCATTCTTCTTTCATATATTTGTGCCTGCTGACGAACACATTGTTGAGAACCGTTCAACGCGGCAACGGCTGCAAGCTGTATGAAAGTGGAAACACCGTAATCCAAAAACGATTTGAATTTTTCCAAAGGATATATTAATTGTTTTGCTCCGCAACACCAACCTACCCGCCAACCCGCCATATTAAATGTTTTTGAAAAAGAATGAAATTCAACGGCACAATCTTTTGAACCGGGAAATTCAAAAACGGAATTACAAACGGCATCGCCGAAAGTAAGTTCCGAATAAGCATTGTCCGATACCAAAAGAATATTATATTTTTTGCAATATTTTATTGCTTCTTTCCAAAAAGAAGTATCCTTTACAAAAGCTGCAGTCGGATTATTAGGATAATTTAACAACATTATTTTTGCTTTTTTAGCAATACTTACGGGAATTTTTGAAAAATCCGGCAAGTAATCGTTTTCTTCAAGTAACGGCATTGAATGTATTCTTCCGCCTGCAAGAATAACTCCGTTAAAATGTGCGGGATATGCCGGGTCGCAAACCAAAACATAATCGCCAGGATTTAAGTAAGCCATACATAAATGTGCAATACCTTCCTTTGAGCCGATAAGCGCAAGTATTTCACTGTTGAAATCCAAATCAACACCGAACCTTCTGCCCATCCAACCTGCAACGGCTTTCCTGAATTTTGGCATACCTTTTGCCTGCGGATAGCCGTGTGTTCTTGTGTGGTGTTTAACGGTATCGCATAAACAATCTACAATATGGCTTGGTGTCGGCATATCGGGGTTACCGATACTTAAATCTATAACATCAAGTTTTTTTGCATAAGCTTCCAATTTTAATTTATGTATTCTTGTAAATAAATAAGGAGGAAGCGAATCTAATTTTTCCGACGGTTTTAATTTTATCATAAAATTATTGTATTATTTTCCTTAAAGTTGTTGTGGGCTTAAACGAAACTTTTTTTCCTGCAGGAACCGGAATAACATCACCGGTTTTGGGGTTTCTTCCCTGTCTTGCTTTTCTTGCTTTTGCCCTAAAAGAACCTAACCCCGATAAAGAAATAGTTTCTCCTTTTTTTAAATTATCCTGGATAACCTTAACAAGTGCTTTTATTGCCGAATTAACATCGGTTTGGGTCAAACCCGAAATATCCGATACCTGTTTTACAATATCAGGTTTTTTCATAACATCTCCAATAACAAAATATTAAAACTCATTGAAAATATAATAAAAATCAATAAAAAAGTCAATAACAAATATAAAAATTTGACTTTTGTCGTTTTTAACTATATAATTGGCTGGCGGAAATATTGCCGTATAATTTTTGCGGATTAATTTAAAATCTTCAAAAATTGTGAAGTAATTTTGAGGAGAACAATATGGATTTTTTTGAAAAATATAAAAAAGAATTATCGCAATACGACAGGATGGAAAAAGATTTTATTGATGACGATTTAATTTGGCAACAATTAAATGCGGCGGAAAATCCTACAAAACAGCAAGTAAGAACAGTTTTACAAAAAGCAGATAACTGTGTCCGTTTGGAACCTGAAGAAACAGCAATTTTAATACAAAATAAAGACCCCGAAACAATTGAAGAAATGTATCAGCTTGCATACAAACTTAAACACGAAGTTTATGCGGACCGGCTTGTTTTGTTTGCTCCGTTATATTGCAGCGACGAATGTGCAAACAAATGCAAATATTGCGGATTCAGATGTGATAACGGTGTAATGAAAAGAAAAACTTTAACTCAAGCCGAAGTTGCCGAAGAAGTTAAGGTTATGATAAACGAAGGTCAAAAAAGAACAGTTCTTGTTTACGGAGAATCACCTAATACAACAGTTGATTATATGGTTGATACGATAAGAACGGTTTATTCTACAAAAACGGATAAAGGTGCAATAAGAAGGGCAAACATTAATGCCGCTCCGTTATCGGTGGAAGAATATAAAAAGTTAAAGAAAGAAGGAATAGGAACTATACAGGTTTTCCAGGAAACTTATCACCACGAAACTTATAAGTATATGCATCCGCAGGATACAATAAAAGGGCATTACAGATGGAGACTTTATTGTATGGACAGGGCATATCAGGCAGGTTGCGATGATATGGGGCTTGGTGTGTTATTCGGTTTATATGATTGGCGGTTTGAAGTTATGGGGCTTTTATACCACACAATACATTTGGAAAAAACATTCAACGGTGTAGGTCCGCACACAATTTCTTTCCCGAGGGTAACACTTGCAAACTCTACTCCGTTAAGCCGACACTTAAAATATAAAGTAAGTGATGAAGATTTTAAAAAATTAGTTGCAATAATAAGGTTATCGGTTCCGTATACCGGAATGATATGCACCGCAAGAGAACCTAAAGCAATAAGAGACCAAGTTATAAAACTCGGTGTATCTCAAATGGATGCCGGAACAAGAATCGGCGTAGGCGCTTATACAAAATCAAAAACCGCAAACCAATTAAAAGATGCCGAACAATTTACAATTAACGATGAAATTTCATTGGACAGTTGCTTAAAATCCATTTGCGAAATCGGCGAAATACCGTCTTTCTGCACTGCTTGTTACAGAGCAGGCAGAACCGGTGAAGAGTTTATGAAATATGCAAAAACTCAGTTTATACATAATTTCTGTATGCCAAATGCCATCCTTACTTTTAAAGAATATATTGTAGATTATGCCTCAAAAGAAACTGCCGAAATAGGCAACAAAGTTATAGAAAAGTATTTAAAACAACTTGAAGGAACAGAGTATTACAATAAAATTATTGACGGGCTAAAACAAATTGAAAACGGTAAAAGAGACGTTAGATTTTAAAATAGAAATAAGGTTACTGTTTTTGTAAATTACCGTTTGTTACATCCATAACAAATGCTTCAATATTATGTTTCGGATAAATATCTTTTAATACCGATAAATATTTATCAATTTGTTTTTTTATATTTTCATTGTCATAAATTGATGTTTTAAAATCTATCAGTTTTATATTTTTATCATTAATTATAAGTTTATCAATTCTTATTGTATTGCCGAATTTATCTGCAAATTCTTTTTCGTTATAAACTGTTCCGGTTTCGGAAAATAAATCCGTTATGTCTTTTTTTGAAAATAAATTTACAAGAATGTTTTTAAGCCGGTCCGAATTTTGTGCGGGATATTTTAATTTTGTAAGTTTTAAACAATTTTCAATTGTTGTATTTATGTTGTTTTTATCAAATTTATTTATTGTTGATAATGCATAATGAATAATTAAACCTTTTAATAATAATTCGTTTCTGTTTTTATTATATATTTCTACGGCACTGTCGGATAATACCGGCACTATATCGTTTAATTGTGTCGGTTTTATTTGCAATGTAGCATCTGTAGTTTTTGTATCATTAGGCAAATATTTTACATGCTGCCCGGCATTACGTAAATTTTCGGGTATTAATAAACTTATTATCGGTTTTGTTTTTGAATTTTCTTTTTCGGCAATTAAGGCATAAAATTCACAAACCGCTCTTGTTAATGCAACATAGGTTATATTTAATTCGTCGGACAAAAGTTTTAAGAATTTTGAATTGTATAAATTTTTTAGTTTTTTACTGAATTGTAAATAATTTTTTGTAAAATAAAAAAAGGTATTATCTTTTATATACGGATTATCAACATCAAAATCTAAATACAAAAACGGCATTATTACCACGTTAAATTGTAATCCTTTAGCTTTGTGAATAGTCATAATTTTAACTGCATTTGATGACGGAACTTTAACGGAAAAATTATTGTCTTTAAAATTATCGTCAAAATTTTGATAATAATTTATAAAATTTTGTAATCCGTATTGTTTGGTTTCAAATTCATTTATAAGTTCCAAAAATTTTAAAATTGCATTAGCTTCTTCCGGAAAATTCGCTATAATATTGAATTTTGATATTAAAGATATTGTAAGTTCGTAAACGGCAACAAAGCCGGTTAAATTGAAAAAATTTTCAATGCAGTCATTCCATATATCCGAAAATTGTTCTCTGAATATCGTGTATAAAGTTTTCCTGTTTCTGTTTTGTTCAAAAAAATTCGTTATAACTTCTTTGTTTATTTTTGTTTGCTTTAAAAATATGGAACTTGTAATAAAACAGTAAAAAGATATATCATCCATCGGGTTATTTAGAAATTTTAATATTGAAAATAATTCCTTAATTAGAGAATTGTTGATAATATTTAATGTTTCATAAGATTGTATATTGATATTTTTTTCAAGTAACCAACGACTTATTTTTGAAATTTCATCGTTGCTTCTGCACAAAATAGTTATGTCTTTATATTCAAATCCGGTTTTTAACGAATTTAAAGTGTCGTATAAATATTGTTTTGTTTTTTCGTCTTTATCATCGTTGTCATAAAATTGAACGGTTGAAATTTTTAAATATCCGTCTTTGTTTTTTTGTTCTGAAATTTTTTGCTTTGATGCCGAAAAAGTATCCGATATATATTTGTATTCACATTCTTTAATATCTTCTTTTTTTTGTTTCAATAATTCTTTTATAAAATTGTTAATATTTTCTTGGCTGAAAACCGAATTGTTAAATTCAACAATTGCTTTATAACTTCTGTAATTTGTGTCTAAAATTTTTCTTGTTGCGGTATAATTTAATTCCTTTAACGGTAAATCGAAAATTGCCGAATCTCCTCCTCTGAAACCGTAGATAGCTTGCTTTTTGTCACCTACATAAAAAAATGAACCGTCTTGAGACAAACTTTCCTGTGCCAACAATTTTAAAGTTTGCCATTGTATGCTGTTTGTGTCCTGAAATTCATCTATTAAAATATCTTTAAAATAATTTGACAGCCGGCAATAAATATTTGTTATTACCGAATGCGAATCTTCATTGAAAATATTTAAAATTTTTTTATTTATATCCTGCAGAAAAATAACGGAATCAAGTTTTGTTTTTTTGTTAAGTTCAAGCAAAATATATTTAAACATTTTAATATAAATGCTATAGCGATGTTGTGCTTTAAGTTCAAAAAAATCGGTTAATATTTTTTTTGATTTTTCAAATAAATCGTCCAATAACGGATTTTTGCCGTCGTTTTTTGAATAAGGAAATTCTTCTTTTGTAAATAACGAGGATATACTCGGTTTGCTTAGTAAATAATTTTTATTCGGCAATATGTTTTTTTTGATACCGTCCAACATATTTTTGTTTATATTATTAAATTCTTTTATTTCCGACATTTCCAAACAGCATTTATAAAAATCATCATTGTATTGCAACAATGTTTTTGTATAGTCCGTATTTTCAAAAGAATCTTTAAATGAAATGCTTTTGTCATTTTCTTTATATAATGTTTTAAATTCTTTTATAATATTACCTTTTATATCCCAGGAAGAATGTTTATCAAGCAGAAATTGGTTAAAAAAAGTATTTAATATATTTTCTAAGTTTTTATCTTTTAAAAAATTATCCAAAAAAGCATCTACGGCAAAATCTACATATTTTTTATGTTCTTTTAAAATTTCATAATTTGGAGAAAAACCCATCTGTAAAGCTGATGATTTTATTATTAAATTTATAAAACTATCAATTGTTTTTACGTTGAAATTATCAAAATTTTCAAAAATATCCGCCATAACGGCATTGGAATTTGAAACAATATTTTGTTTCGGAACGGTTAGTTCGTCCAATAAATTGCCGGTATCTTGTTTTAATGAAATTTTTTTAAGATAATCTATTATCCTTTCTTTCATTTCAATGCTTGTTTTATTTGTGAATGTTAAAGCAAGAATATTTTTTAACGGAGTGTTTTTTACGCCCGGTTTAAAATTTAAAACAAGCGTAATATATCTTTTGGCTAAATTATGTGTTTTACCGGAACCTGCAGAAGCTTCAAGTATAATAAATTTTTCTGTCGTTGTCGTTTCCATACCTCCATACTTCCATATATCCATACCTCAAAAATCACGGAGTGATTTTTGCATTTCTCTTTCAATATCTTTTTTCTTTAAAAGTTCTTTTTTGTCGTAGGTTGTTTTTCCTTTGGCAAGCCCTATCGAAAGTTTTATTTTGCCGTATTTGCTTACATATAATTCCAAAGGAACTATCGTAAGTCCCTTCTCTTTTACTTTTGAAGCAAGTTTTACAATTTCTTTTTTATGCAACAATAATTTCCTTAATCTTTTGGCATTATAATCTTGAATATGTGTTGAAATTTGGCTGTAAGGTGCAATGTAGGCATTTTCCAAAAAAGCTTCACCGTTTGTAATTCTAACCAAGGAATCGGTTAAACTTACATTATGTAACCTTGCCGATTTTACCTCGTAACCGGACAAAACTATACCTGTTTCATAATCTTCAAGTATATGGTAATTATGAAGTGCTTTTTTATTTGTAAATATAGTAGTTCTTTCTTTTTTTATATCAGCCATATTTACAAATTATACATAAAAAAAATTTATTTGAAAATTGAATATTATTTATTGTAAAATATCTTCTATTATTAAAAAAAACGAAAATCATGGAAAAAATAATAATAGAAATTTTAGGTTATATTTCCGCAACAATTACTACAATAGCATTTCTGCCTCAAATTATAAAAACCGTAAAAACAAAATCCGCAAAAGATGTTTCAATGGGGATGTTTGTTTTATTTACCGTCGGTGTGTTTTTATGGGTTGTATACGGTTTTTTAACGTGGACAATGCCTGTTTTGATAGCAAACATAGTTATATTCTGTTTGGCATTAACACAAATTATATTAAAAATAAAATATGATAAATTAGAAAATAAAGGATAAAAAAATGAAGTATATTTTTATGACGGGCGGTGTTGTAAGTTCTTTAGGTAAAGGTATAACCGGTGCAAGCATAGGCAAACTTTTGCAGTTACACGGATATAAAGTAAATATGATAAAAATGGACCCTTACATAAATGTTGACCCCGGAACGATGAATCCTTTTCAGCACGGTGAAGTTTATGTAACTGCCGACGGTGCAGAGGCCGATTTGGATTTGGGAACTTATGAAAGGTTTCTTGATATAGTAACAAAAAAAGCAAACACAAACACCGCAGGTGATATTTACCAAACTGTTATAAATAGAGAAAGAAAAGGCGAATATAACGGCGGAACGGTTCAGGTAATTCCGCACATTACAAACGAAATAAAAAAAAGGTTTGTCGCTTTTGATAAACAGGCCGATATAACAATTATAGAAATAGGCGGAACAATAGGCGATATTGAAGGGCTTCCTTTTATTGAAGCCACAAGGCAGTTTATGCTTGAACAGAAAAGAGAAGATGTAATGAGTATTCATTTAACATTTGTCCCGTATATTGAAGGTGCAAAAGAACTTAAAACAAAACCTACACAGCATTCGGTAAATAAATTAAGAGAAGTCGGTATAATTCCCGATATGATTATCTGCAGAACTCAATACCCGATAAACGATTCCATGAAAGGTAAAATTTCATTGTTCTGTAATGTCCCCAAAGATGCCGTAGTTGAAGCAAGAACATGCTCTTCAATTTACCATATTCCGGAATCTTTGCACGAGCAGGGTGTTGATGCAATAGTTTTAAAAAGATTGAATTTAAAAAGTAAAATAAAATTCAGCAACAAGTGGTTTAAATATGTTAAACAGGATAAAACAAATTATAAAACCGTAAAAATAGGTGTTATAGGAAAATATGCCGATTTAAAAGATGCTTATAAATCCATAGATGAATCATTAAAAATATCGGCTATGGAAGCAAAAGTTAATGTTGATGTTCAATATATTTCTTCGGAAGATAAAAATTTAATAAAAAAATTAAAAACTTTAGACGGAATACTTGTTCCCGGTGGTTTCGGTATGAGGGGAATTGAGGGTAAAATTTCGGCAATAAAATTTGCAAGGGAAAATAAAATTCCGTTTTTCGGAATATGTTTGGGAATGCAGTGTTGTGTAATTGAAGCGGCAAGGCATTTGTTAAAATTTAAAAATGCAAATTCTACAGAAATCGACCCTAAAACCATATACCCGGTAATAGAAATGCTTGAAGAACAAAAAGATGTTAAATATTTGGGCGGAACGATGCGGCTTGGTAATTACGAATCAAATTTGGTTAAAGGTTCTTTGGCACATAAACTTTACAAAAAAGATACTATAGTTGAAAGACATAGACACAGATATGAAATGAACCCGAAATATATTGAAATGTTTAAAAAAGCCGGGTTTGATGTTTCCGGTTATCATAAAGGAGTTTTACCGGAAATTGTTGAAATAAAAAATCATCCGTTTTATATAGCCGTTCAATTTCATCCGGAATTCGGTGCAAGGCCTGCAAAACCGCATCCGTTATTTCAAGGTTTTGTTTTAGCCGCCAAAAACAGAAAATAATTATGGCTTTATCAAGCGAGCAACTTGAACATTATTCAAGAAACATATTATTAAAACAAGTCGGCATAAAAGGGCAGGAAAAACTTTTAGCATCCAAGGTTCTTGTCATCGGTGCCGGCGGGCTCGGTTCACCCGCAATAATGTATTTGGCTGTTGCCGGTGTGGGAACAATAGGTATTGCCGATAAAGATGCGGTTGAACTTTCAAACCTTAACCGTCAAATAATTCATAATAAAAATAAAATAGGAACACAAAAAACGGAATCCGCAAAAAGAACAATAAACAAATTGAATCCCGATATAAAAGTAAATATTTACGACGGAATTATATCCGAAGAAAATATTACGGATTTAATTTTAAAGTATGATTTTATTATAGATGCAACCGATAATTTCGAAACAAAATTTTTAATAAATGATGCTTGCATAAAAGTAAAAAAACCGTTTTCACATGCGGGGGTTGTAGGTTTTCAAGGACAACTTATGACTTATGTTCCGAATAAAAGTTGTTGTTACAGGTGTGTATTTAAAGAACCTCCTCCAAAAGATTGTGTTGTCTCTTGTTCCGATGTCGGTATATTGGGCTCTGTTGCAGGTGTTATCGGAACTTTACAGGCAACCGAAGCCGTAAAATATATTTTAGGTATTGGGGAACTTCTTACGGGATATTTGCTTACATATAATGCATTAACTATGGAATTTAGAAAAATTAAATTACCCGAGCCGGATAAAAATTGCAAATGCAGTTTTTAGTTTGCTGATTATATTTTTAAATTTTTTGTTAATTTCAGTTAAGCTGTTTTAGTTTTTGAATATCTTTTCCGGACGGGTTTTGGAATATTGACAGTTCAAATTCATCTATTACCGATAATAAATGGTCAAAAATATCTGCCTGATAACTTTCATATACCAACCAATCGGCAGTATTTGTAAAACAATAAACCTCAAGCGGAATACCGTTGGGTGTAGGGTCAAGTTGGCGGACAAATGCGGAAAAATTTAAGTTTATAAAAGCCCTTGTTCTTATGTATTGTTGGCAATATATTCTGAATAAACCTATATTTGTTAAATATCTTCCGTTATACATTGTGGCAGTTATGTTATGCATTTTGTTATATTCGGAGATTTCTTTTTCTTTACTGTCAATATAATCTTTTAATAATTCAAATTTTTGAAATTTCTTAAGCATTTTCTCATCTAAAAATTTTATGCTTTGCATATCTATGTAAAAACTTCTTTTAATTCTTCTGGCTCCCGCTTTTTGCATTTCCCGCCAGTTTTGAAACGATTTTGATATTAAATCGTAAGCGGGAATTGTAACTATTTTATTGTCCCAATTTTTTACATAAACGGTTGTCAGTGAAATATCGGTAACATTTCCGTCGGCTCCGTAAGAAGGCATTTCTATCCAGTCGCCGAGCCGAACCATTTTGTTCATTGACAATTGCCAACCGGCAGTAAGCCCGACGATAGTATCTTTAAATACTATCATAAGAACGGATGCCATTATTCCCAAGGAGGAAATAAAATATGTAGGTTGTTTGCCTATACTGTAAGCAAAAATAATTAAAAAACCGAAAAAATTAATAAATATTTTAATGAATTGAACAAATCCTTTTATGGGAATATCGTTTTTTGAATCGTGAATTATTCTTGTAACCGTTAATGCTTTATTAACAATAACCAAAATACATAATAAAAAGTAAATATTAATTATTTTATTTGCAAGGTGTTTTATTTCGGCATATTCTTCGATAGGGAACACAAAACCGGCAATAATATTTGCAATAAAACCTGCAATAATATAACCGATTACGGCAAAAACATTTGCTTCTTTTAATGCATAATTCCAAATTCTTTTTAGTTTAAAAAGTTTGCTGTCTAAAAGTTTTTTTGAGAGATATGTCGATAAATACCATGTTAAATACAAAAATAAAACAAGAAACAATAATGTTGTTATCATTGCTATAGGTTCAACATAGTTGTTCGGAACCCCGAAATTTGTTAATAATAATTTTACATAACGCATAACCGATATTATAATATAAAAAAATTTGATTGTAAATTTTTTATTTGGTAAAATTCTTATAATTTGTGAATATTTTGATGATAAATTTATAATGAGGTGGCAAAATGAGTTGTATGTGTTCGGAAGAAGTAAAAAAAATGTGCCCTGTAACAAAAGGTGC
>ONEP01000031.1 GCA_900316875.1 Candidatus Ruminimicrobium bovinum | reverse complement strand
ATAATGAAGATGTTTATAATATGAAAAAAAACGTGTTGGCAAAAAAAATATCTTTTATGCCGCAAACAATGCAGTTTGATTTTTCTTTTAATGTAAAAGATTTTATAATGTTTGGCAGATATCCGTATATAAATATGTTTAAGTTGGCATCAAAAGATGATTTTCAAATAGTTGAAGATATAATGAATTTTACAGAAACAACGGAGTTTGCTGCAAGAAATATAAATGAACTTTCAGGCGGGGAGAAACAAAAAGTTTTGTTGGCACAAACATTGGTGCAGCAAACGGATATTATTGCACTTGATGAGCCGACATCTCATCTTGATATAGGTAATCAGGCAGCGATATTTAAGTTATTAAAAATGTTAAACGAACAATATAATAAAACAATTATTACTACAGTGCACGATTTGAATTTGACAGGAGAATTTTGTTCGGATATTGTTTTGCTTGATAATAAAAATGTATTTAATTTCGGAAAAGCGGAGGAAGTATTAAATTATAAAGATATAGAAAAAATATACGGAACGACCGTTGTTGTTAAAAATAACCCCGTATCAAATAAACCGGTTGTTATTCCGATTTATAGTTAGAAGATTAGAGGATTGGAAACTTGGAAGAACAGAAGTATGGAGGTATGGAAAATTTTCATAAAATAAAAAATAAATTAAATTTATCAGCTGCTCAGCTGAAAAACCGAAGGTTTTGGCTCAGCTTATCAGCTAAAAATTACAAGGTGATTTTTTAAAAAGGAGAAAAGAAAAAATGAAAAAGGCAGTAAGTTTGTTGGCAGTATTTGCATTGGTTGTATCAATGGCAGTACAAAATGTTGCGGCAGAAGAAACTGAACAAAATAGTGATGAACAAGTTATGTTTTTATCTTTGACAAAAAAAGCAGAACCGTTAAGAGATTTAACAACAAATTTAACGGTTATTACCGAAGAAGAAATTAAAGAGAAAAATGCAAAAAATTTAGGAGATATCGTTGATGGAGAAGCAGGTATTTCATATAAAACATACGGACCTTTGGGGCAAACACAATCTATATATATGAGAGGTTCAACTGCAGGGCAAGTTTTGGTTTTAGTTGACGGAAGACATGTAAATGATATAGGAACGGGCGGCGGAGCAGATTTTACGGCAATTCCGGCAAATATGATAGAAAGAGTTGAAATTATAAGAGGTTCAGGTGCTGCTCTTTACGGAACGGGAGCTTTCGGCGGTGTAATAAATGTTATAACAAAAAAAGCTACATCTTTAACACCTAATGTTAATCCTTATTTTTCTTACGGAACTTTTAATAATATAAATGCAGGTATAACGGGTGCTTATGCGAACGATACGATTTCAATATTGATAGCACCTTCTTTATTGTCTTCCGACGGTTACAGAAAAAATTCTTTTTATGATTCTAAAAATATTTTTGGTAAAATCGGTGTAAATTTAACCGAAAATTCCGAAATAGTTTTATCGGGGCAAGCATATAATGCAGATTTAGGTAATCCGGGATCTTTATCTTATCCTTCCGAAACCGCAAAACAGTTTGAAGATAATAATTATTTAAAACTTGACTATAATACACAAATAAAAGATTTTGATATTTCTTTGTCAGGATACAATGCAAATTATACAAGAAAATCGGGTGATATTGGGGATTCCTGGAGTCCGTATTTCAATCAATATAATACTTTAAACACAGGAATTAAGGGGAATGTTTCGTATAAAGGAGCTGTAACTTTAGGATTGGAATGGGATAAAACGGAATATAAACAAAAAGATTTAATATACAATTCTGAAAAAATAAACAGAAACAGAGAAAATGCGGCAGTCTATTTACAAGCAGTTTTAAGTATTGGTGATTTAACTTTAATTCCTGTTGTCAGAGGAGATAAAAATACCGATTATGAAGATGTGTTTACTCCTGCATTGTCTGCAATTTATAAATTAACCGATGAAATAAAATTTTCAGGTAATGTAAGCAAAGTTTGGAATGCACCGTCATTCGGGCAAATTTACGGAGACGGAACATATTATAACCCTAATTATAATTTAAAACCGGAAAAAGGTATATCAAGTGATTTAGGTATTGAATATGCTAACGATAAAATAGGTATAGCTTTAACCGGTTTTTATATAACAACAAAAGATTTAATTCAAAACCTTCCTGATACGGGTTGGATGTATAAAGCACAAAATGTAGATGAAACAAAACAATACGGTTATGAAGTTGAAGCAACTTATTATATGAAATATCAGAATATGCCAAAATGTATTAAACATAAATTAAATTATACATATTTGAGAGCGGAAAATACAAAAACTCATAAGGATTTAACTTATAAACCGATGCACACTTTTAATTATATCTTATCGGTATCTCCGTTGAAACAATTCAAATTTAGCATAGATGTATCTTATGTAACTACAACATTATGTGAAACAGGGGATTATTTAAAAGATTATTGTTTAGTCGGTGCAAGAGCAGATTATCAAATAATGAAATATGTTTCATTGTGGGCAAAAGGTGATAATTTAACAAATGATGACAAATATCAATTGAGTTACGATTATCCTATGCCGGGAATTACCGGAACCGTAGGAATTGATATTAAATTTTAATTTCATCGCTTTTTTATAAAAATTAAAGCCCCTAATATTCAAATATTAGGGGCTTGTTTTATACATAAAATAATTTTGTTCTTTTTTTATTTATTCAAAACTTTTTTTATTTTTTTTAAGAAAAGTTCATTTTCTTTTCGTGTTCCTATGGTAACACGGACATAGTTATAAAGTTGATATTCGTCCATTGCTCTTATAATTACACCTTCTCGAAGCATTTTTTGAAACACTTCTTTTCCTTTAAAAGGAGCAACAGACATCAAAAAGAAATTTCCTACAGAATCTACATATTTTATCCCGAGTTTTTTAAGTTCGGTAAAAATGAATTTGAATTCTTTTCTGACATGGTTTAAACTTCTTGTAACTTGGGTTTTATCCTGCAAGCTTGCTATTGCACCCGCTTGAGCAAATTTATTTACATTGAACGGAGGTCGTATCCTTTCGATATAGTCAATTATTGTCGGGCTTGATAAACCGTAACCGACTCTTGCACCTGCCATGGCATAAATTTTTGAAAAAGTTCTAAGAACTATAAGGTTAGGATATTTTTGCAACAATTTTATTGTATTCGGAAAATCTTTTTTGTAGGATGCATATTCATAATATGCTTCATCGGAAATGACAATCGGTTTTGTTCCGAATTTGTTTACGGGTAATGCTTTTAAAAAATCTTCAAATTCTTTTGCCGTATTGTATGTTCCCGTCGGATTGTTGGGGTTTGTAATAAATACGGCTTTCGTATTTTTATTACATGCTTTTGCCATTGCTTTTAAATCATGAACAAATCCGTCTTTCATGGGAACAACAACTTCTTTTGCATCCATCAGTTTTACTGCCATTTGATATCTTGTAAATGCATGTTTTGAAATTACAATTTCATCGCTTGGCGTAAAAAACAATCTTGCAATAATTTCTATAAGTTCGTCGGAACCGCATCCTACGATAACATTGTTTATATTTAATTTATAATGTTTGGCAATTGCCGTTTTTAATTCCGTCGAATTAAAATCCGGATAAAAATAAACTTTGTCGGCAATGTTTTTCATTGCTTTTACGGCTTTTTTGGAAGGACCTAAAGGATTTTCGTTTGAAGCAATTTTAATAATATGTTTTAAACCTAATTCTCTTTTTAATGTTTCAATAGGTTTGCCGGCAACATAAGGTTCAAACGATAAACAATTTTTTCTTACTAAATTTTTTGCATCAAATTTTTTCATTTTTTATCTCCATATTTAATCGGCTTTAGGATAAGATCCTAATATTTTTAAGAATATACAATGTTTTTTTATGTTTTCTAAGGTGTTAAATATTTTTTTATCGTTTATATGACCTTGAAAATCTATAAAAAAAACATATTGCCAAACTTCTTTTTTTGTAGGTCTTGATTCTATTTTGGTTAAGTTTATGTTTCTTTTACTGAACTCGGCTAAAATATTATATAAAGCACTAACTTTATCTTTTATCGTAAATATTATACTGGTTTTATCTTTTCCTGTTTTTGCGGATGAATTATTTCCCAAAACAAAAAATCTTGTCCAATTATCTTTACTGTCTTCAATTGATTTTGCAAGAATATTCAAATTGTAAAGTTTTGCGGCAATTTCGGACGATATTGCTGCTGCTTTGTTGTTTTTTAATGCAAGCTGTGCGGCATGTGCCGTTGAGTTTACGGGAAAAATTTCAACTTGCGGTAAATTTTTATGCAACCAACCGCTGCATTGTGCAATTGCTTGCGGATGAGAATATACAACTTTAATATTATCAAGTTTTGCTTTTGATAAAAGACAATGAGATATTCTTAAATTTATTTCATTTATAACTTTTAAATTTGTATCGACAAGTTCGTCTAAAGTTGTATTTACGGAACCTTCATTTGAATTTTCTATCGGAACAACGGCATAATCGGCTCTCTGTTTTTCAACCTCTTCTATAACGTCGGATAATCTTTTCAGAGGTATAAAATCCGCTTTTGAGCCGAATTGTTTTAAAGCTGCCTGATAACTGAAAGTTGCTTTAGGACCAAGATATGCAATTTTTAAATTTGCTTCCATTGCTCTGCAAACACTTATAATTTCTTTAAAAATGTAAGTAATATCCTGTTTTGTTAAAGGTCCTTTATTATTTTTTATAATGTTACCTATAACTTCCGCTTCTCTGGAAGGAACGTAAATTGCAGATGAATTTTGTTTTAACCTGCCTATTTTAATTGCGGTTTCCGCTCTTTTATTTAGCAAATTTAAAATTTGATTATCCGTGGAGTTTATTTTTTTTCTTAGTAATTCAATATTTTTATCCATAAACATTTTCCCGTTTTCTATGCTTTGTAAATACATTTGTTTTTAGTTCTAAATGTATTGACGGCCGATGCTTACATTCGTTATTTATTACAGTCAACATTCTGCTTATATCAGTAGATTATAAATTATAATTTATAATTTGTCCAATAAATTTTAAGGACTTATTTTTTTTGCTTGACAAAATTATGTATATATTGTATTATTATCGCAATTAAACACTATATGTAGTATTTCTGCAATAATAATTAAACAAACGGAATTTTATATTACATAATCAAAATAGATTAAATAGGGGAATCTATGAAGTGTCCTTTTTGCGGAAGTTTTGAAGATCAGGTTTTGGATTCAAGACCGATAGAGCATACATCTGCCATTAAAAGAAGAAGAGAGTGCAAAAATTGTAAGAAAAGATACACAACTTACGAAAGACCTGAAGAAGTTTCTTTGACTGTTGTTAAGTCCGATAGCAGAAGAGAAAGTTTCGACAGAAAAAAATTAAGAGAAGGTATAGCAAGGGCTTGTGAAAAAAGACCTATTTCCTCTGAAACGATAGATAAAATAGTAAGTGAAGTTGAAACGGAATTAAGCGATTATTTGATGGAAGTTCCTTCTGCGGTGATAGGTGATAAAGTATTGAAAAAATTATGGGATATAGATTCCGTTGCATATATCAGGTTTGCTTCCGTATATAAAAATTTTGCCGATATTGAAACTTTTATGCAGGAAATAAAAACTTTAAAGAAAAAATATAATAAAAAAAACAATAAGTAATTTTACAGGAGAGTTTTAAATGTCAAAATTGAAAGAAGAATTGTTTAAAAAAGTCGTTCCCGAACTGTCACAGAACAGTAAAACGGTATTGTCAAAAAGGTACTTAAAAAAAGATTCTAAAGGCAATGTTTCCGAAAGTGAACAGGAATTGTTTTTTAGAGTTGCCGAAAATATTGCCCAAGCCGATAAAATATATGATAAGAGTGCCAAACTTGATGAAACGATAGAAGAATTTTATACGATGATGGCAAAACTTGATTTTTTGCCTAATTCACCTACGTTAATGAACGCCGGAAGATCGTTGCAACAGTTATCTGCATGTTTTGTTTTGCCGATAGAAGATTCTATGGAATCCATATTTGAAACATTGAAACAAACCGCATTAATTCATAAATCCGGAGGTGGAACGGGGTTTTCTTTTTCAAGGTTAAGACCATCAAATGACAGCGTTAAAACAACAAACGGTGTATCTTCCGGGCCTGTTTCTTTTATGCAGGTTTTTAATTCCGCAACGGAAGCCATTAAACAGGGCGGAACAAGACGCGGTGCAAATATGGGAATTTTAAGAATTGACCATCCCGATATATTGAAATTTATTACATGTAAAGATAAAGGAGACAGTCTTAACAATTTTAATATTTCGGTTGCGGTAACCAAAGAATTTATGACTGCCGTTGAAGATAACGAAGATTATAATTTATATAATCCAAGAACAAAAAAAGTGGTCGGGAAATTAAATGCAAGAGAAGTTTATAATAAAGTTGTTGATCAGGCATGGAAGAACGGAGAACCCGGCATAGTTTTTATAGACAGAATGAATGATGCAAATCCTACGATTGAACTTGGTGAAATCGAATCGACAAATCCTTGCGGAGAGCAACCGTTATTACCGTATGAATCTTGTAATTTAGGTTCAATAAATTTGGCAAATTTCGTCAAAGATGAAGAAGTTGATTGGGACAGACTTGAAAAAACCGTAAAATCAGCCGTTCATTTTTTGGATAATGTTATTGATATGAATAATTATCCGATAGATAAAATCGGTGAGATTACAAGATCTAACAGAAAAATAGGTTTGGGAATAATGGGTTGGGCTGATATGCTTGTTCAAATGGGCATACCTTATAATTCGCCGGAAGCTATAATTCTTGCGGAAAAAGTTATGGGCTTTATACAAAATATATCTCATAAAACATCTGAAGAAATAGCACTTAACAGAGGAGCTTTCCCCAATTTTAAACACAGTATCTATAAAAAAGGAAATCCGATAAGAAATGCAACCACAACAACAATAGCACCCACCGGGACAATCGGTATAATAGCAAATGCTTCCGGCGGAATAGAACCTATATTTGCACTTGTATACAAAAGAGCAAATTGTTTGGATAAAGCTGAAATGTTTGTTATAAATCCTTATTTTGAAAAAATAGCAAAAGAACTCGGTTTTTATTCTCAGGAATTAATGGATAAAATTGCACAGGAAGGAACTATTAAGCACATGGACGAAATACCGGAAAAAATAAGAAGAGTATTTGTAACAGCACATGATATTTCACCTGAAGACCATATAAGAATGCAGGCGGCTTTCCAAAAATTTGTAGACAATGCAGTTTCAAAAACCGTAAATTTTGCACATTCCGCAACAAAAGAAGATGTAAGTAAAGCATATATGCTTTCATACAAATTAGGTTGTAAAGGTGTTACCGTATACAGAGACGGAAGCAGAGACGAACAGGTTTTGAATTTGGCAAACAGTTCTTCAAAACAACCTGAACAACAACATGCTGCTGAAGTTGTTATAAACAAACCGAGACAACGCCCTAAAAGAGTTACCGGAACTACGCTTTTAATGCATACCGGTTGCGGAAAAATGTATGTTACAATTAATGAAGATAAACAAGGTGCGTTTGAAGTGTTTACTCAGCTTGGCAAATGCGGCGGATGTACACAAACACAATCCGAAGCAATTGCAAGACTTATTTCATTGGCTTTAAGGTATGGTATTGACCAGGAAAAAATAATTAAACAATTAAAGGGAATAAGATGTCCTTCACCTACGCTTACGGAGAGCGGTGCAATTTTATCGTGTCCGGATGCAATAGCAAAAGCTTTGGAATCTTATAAGTCCGAAAAAGAAATGCCGAGTTTGTTTAACGGAAATCAAAGTGATAATCATGAACACGAACATACAAAAACGACGGAACCTAAAGTTTATAAAACAAAGGGCTCAGGTAATTCCGAAGGAACATGTCCGCAATGTCCCGAATGCGGTGAAATGTTGGAGTTTGCCGAAGGGTGTGTGGTTTGCAGATCATGCGGATATTCAAAGTGCTTTTAAATTTTGATTTTTTGTATTCTTTTTTTGTATAATTACGAAAGTTTATTTTAAAAAAGTAACAAATAAACACACAGACGGATTGGTTGAAAGTTCCTCTTTACAAGAGGTTTCAAATTTTGAAGTTTGTGGAGGTCACTTTTGGGAAATATTTTAATATTTCTTCAAATAGTGAGAAAAAACAAGGAGAAAAAAATGGCAAATGTAACAATGAAGTCGTTGTTGGAATCCGGGGTTCATTTCGGACATCAAACAAGAAGATGGAACCCGAAAATGAGTAAATTTATTTTCGGAAGCAGAAACAAAATCCACATTATAGACCTTCAAAAAACATTAAAGGAATTAAAGAAAGTTTATAAAGTTGTAAGAGATTTCTCTGCAGAAGGTAAACAATTGCTTTTTGTGGGAACAAAAAAACAGGCACAAGCTCCTATAAAAGAAGAAGCTTTAAGATGCGGTGCTTATTTTGTATCGGAAAGATGGTTGGGCGGAACTCTTACAAATTTTGAAACATTAAAAAAATCAATATCAAGATTAAAAGAATTGGAAGCAATGAAAGAAAACGGAATATTTAACGTGCTTTCCAAAAAAGAACAATCTCAAAAAGAAAAAGAAAGAATTAAATTGGAAAAATCTCTTGAAGGTTTAAAAACCATGGATAAACTTCCCGACGTTATGTTTATCATAGACCCGGTTGAAGAAGCAACCGCACTTGCGGAAGCAAAAAAATTAAATATTCCCGTTGTTGCAGTTTGCGATACAAATTGCGATCCGGATTTGATAGATTATCCCGTTCCGGGAAACGATGATGCAATAAGAGCGGTAAAGTTATTCTGTTCCGTTATTGCGGATGCGGTTTTGGAAGGAAAAGGCATTGAAAATAAACAGGAAGACGGTGCAACCGAAGCTCAGGTTCAGGAAGAGGTAAAAGAAACTGAAAAAGCTGCAGAAGAAAAATCAGAAGAAGTTAAAGGAGAATAATTATGTCAGCTATTGAACTTATAACAAAATTAAGAGAAATGACCGGTGCCGGAATAAAAGATTGTAACAATGCATTGAAAGAAGCAAATAACGATATAGAAAAAGCGGTTGTAATTTTAAGAGAAAAAGGAATTGCATCTGCAGTTAAAAGAGCAGACAGAGCGGCAAAACAAGGCATAGTGGTTGCCAAAATAAGTGCCGATAAAAAAAGCGGAGTTTTATTGGAATTAAATTGTGAAACCGATTTTGTTGCAAGAACCGATAAGTTTAAAGCACTTGCGGACAGTTTGGCAACATTTGTTGCGAATTCATCGTCAGCCGATAATATTTTGGAACAAAAATTTGATGATACAAGAACGGTACAGGATTTAATAAAAGAATCAATAGGAACGATAGGTGAAAATATAGTTTTAAAAAGAACCGCTAAATTTTCATCCAATGGTGTAGTAAGTTCTTATATTCACATGAATAATTCTTTAGGTGTTTTGGTTGATTTTGAATGCTCTCAAGAAGTTGCAAATACCGAGGATTTTCAAAATCTTTCAAAAGAAATTGCAATGCAAATTGCCGCCGTATGTCCTTTATATGTAACAAGAGACCAGGTACCTGCCGAAGAAGTTAATAAAGAAAAAGAAATATATGTAAAACAACTGCAGGAAGAAGGTAAACCCGCAAACATAATCGATAAAATTGTTTTAGGAAAATTAAATAAATTTTATTCTCAAATTTGTTTGATGGAACAACCTTATATGAGAGAAGAAAAAGAAACAATTAAAAATGTTGTTGCAAAAGTTAATAAAGATATTGTTATTAAACAATTTGCAAGGTTTAAAATAGGTGAATAAAATTGAAAGCAAAAAGAATTTTGCTGAAGTTATCCGGTGAAACTTTATCATCCGGCACTACCCCGGTAGATTGTGACGGGGTTGCAAAAATTGCAACCGAAATAAAATCCGCAATAACTTCAAATACCGAGCTTGCAATAGTTGTGGGTGCAGGCAATATTTGGAGAGGGGCTAATAAAAATATAGACAGAGTTCCCGCAGATAAAATGGGAATGCTTGCTACGGTAATAAATGCTTTTGCCATAAGTCAAACCTTAAATACTTACGGTTTAAAATCCGTTGTGCTTTCGGCAAGTCCGGTAACTGGTTTTTGTGAAGTTTTCTCTCAGGAAAGAGCGGATTATTATTTAAGCAAAAAATATATTGTTGTTTTTGCCGGCGGAACGGGGAATCCTTTTTTTACAACCGATACTACAGCGGCCTTAAGAGCAGCCGAAATAAAAGCTGATATAGTTTTAAAAGCCACTCAGGTTGACGGTATTTACACGGATGACCCGAAAAAAAATTCATCGGCAAAGAAATATGATAAAATATCTTATGTTGAAGCGATAGATAAAAAATTGAAAATTATGGATATAACCGCTTTTCAAATTTGTATGGAAAATAAAATTCCTATTTATGTATTTGATTTTCATAAAAAAGGCAATTTGAAAAAAGTTTTAAAAGATAACAAAAAAATAGGAACGTTAGTTTATTAAAGTTTGTTGGAGGATATTATGTTACCGAAAGAGCTTTTAGCATCCGGCGAAGAAGCAATGAAAAAGACAATAGAAAAAATGAAATTTGATTTTTCAACAATTAGAACCGGTAGAGCAAACCCTGCGGTATTAGATACACTTAAAGTTGAAAGTTACGGTTCGTTAATGGCGTTAAATCAACTTGCCGGTGTAAGTGTTCCCGATGCAAAAACACTTGAAATAAGACCTTGGGATTTGTCCCAGTTAGGTGCAATAGAAAAAGCAATATTAAAATCGGATTTGGGACTGACTCCGGTTAATGACGGAAAACTTATAAGAATAACAATTCCGGCTTTAACCGAAGAAAGAAGAAAAGAAATTATAAAAACCGTTAATAAAATGTCTGAAGATTACAAAGTTGCAATTCGTAATGAAAGAAGACACATTGTTGACGGTATAAAAAAAGCCGAAAAAGATAAATTAATAACGGAAGACGATAAAAAAAAATATGAAGTTGAATCTCAAAAATTGACGGACAATTATATAAAAAAAATAGAAGATGTTGTTTCGGCAAAAGAACAAGATCTTATGAAAATTTAATTAAGGAGGATAAGTTGAAATGGCTTATTCAATAGACAAAGAAAAATGCGTAGGTTGCGGTGCTTGTGCATCAAATTGTCCTGCAACTGCAATAAATCAGGACAGTGATTCAAAATATGTTATAGGTGATGCTTGTGTAGAATGCGGTGCATGCGAATCAACATGCCCTGTTTCTGCAATATCACAAAAGAATTAAAAAAGTGCCTTTGAAAGATAAAATAAATTTTTCTTTAATGCCTAAGCATGTTGCAATCATAATGGATGGCAACGGCAGATGGGCTAAGAAAAGACTTTTACCGAGAATTATAGGGCATACCAATGGGGTTAAAACCGTTAAGAATATTGTTGAACTTTCAAGGAAGCTCAATATTCGGGTTTTAACCCTATATGCTTTTTCTACGGAGAATTGGACTCGCCCGGAAGAAGAAGTAAAGGGGTTAATGTCTTTATTAAAAAAATATCTTAAGAATGAATTGGAAAATATGAAAAATAATAATATTTCATTTAAGATATTGGGAGATATTTCAAAGTTTTCGCAAGATATTCAAAATGAAATAAATAATGCAATTGAACAAACAAAAACAAATAACGGATTAATTTTTAATTTGGCTTTAAATTACGGTTCAAGACAAGAAATTTTAAGGGCATTTAAAATTTTAATAGAAAAAAATATTACAAATCCTTCAATTCAGGATATTTCAAATGCTTTATATACGGCAGGTTTGCCGGACCCTGATTTGCTTATAAGAACATCGGGGGAAATAAGAATATCTAATTTTTTATTATGGCAATTGGCATATACCGAGATATATATAACCGATGTTTTATGGCCTGATTTTTCCGAAGAAGAGTTTTATAAAGCAATAATAAACTTTCAAAAAAGAGATAGAAGGTTCGGCGGAATTAAAGAAGATAAATAAATTAAATTGGAGTATTTTATGTTGGTACAAAGAATATTAACGGCTTTAGCGGGTATTCCGATAGTTTTTTTATGTATATATTATGGCGGAATAAGTTTCTTTTTAATGTTTTTTTTAATTATATTATTTGCCGTTTGGGAATATTTTTCAATCTGTAAAAAATATAATCCGTTAAATATTTTAGGAACGGTTATAGCATGCTTGTTTTATTTATCTTTATATTTTAACTTTTATACAAGAGAATTTATTATATTATCTATACTGTTAATATTTTTGGTTTTAATGATAAAAAATAAAATAACAAATATATCCGGTTCGATATCAGTAACATGTTTTGGAACATTGTTTATACCGTGGACACTTTATCACATGGTTTTGATAAGAGATATTCCGGATGACGGAATAAAATATATTGTGTTTTTGTTTGTAAATATTTGGCTTTTGGATACGGGGGCATATTTTGTAGGTAAAAAATTCGGTAAATATAAATTGGCAAAAAACATAAGCCCTAAAAAAACAATTGAAGGTGCCGTTGCCGGTGTCATAACAAGTATAATTGTTTCTTTATTATGCAGAATTATTTTTATGAAAGATATAATTTCATTAAACGAAGCAATTTTATTTGCTGTTGTAATTTCGGCAGTAGGGCAATTTTCGGATTTAGCGGAATCAATATTTAAAAGAGATGCCGATATAAAAGATTCCGGAAATATTCTTCCCGGACACGGCGGAATGTTAGACAGGTTTGATTCTTATCTTTTTGCAGCACCTGTTTTTTATTACTTAATAGTTTTATTAAAAAATTTCAATTAAATGTCAATCTTTACGGATTGCCTTAAATCATCGGTTTTATTATGAATATTTTAAAAAAATATCAAATTTTTTTATTGATATTTTTAGCTTATATTATAGTT
>ONEP01000005.1 GCA_900316875.1 Candidatus Ruminimicrobium bovinum | reverse complement strand
TTTTCACTTTTAAAAGGATATTCTTTATAAAAAGAACAGGCAACAATATCGGCTTCATACTCCGATAATTTTTCTATATAATTATTTTCCACATAATCATCGGCATCAATAAAGGCAATATATTTACCTCTTGATATTTTTATTCCTTCATTTCTTGCTTTTGATACACCCTTATGATTTATTCTATAAATTTTTATTCTTTTATCAATTTTTTGAAAAGGCAAAAGCTTTTCATAAATATTATCATCTATTCCATTTGCAATAATTAAAATTTCAATGTTAGTATATGTTTGACGAATACAACTGTTAATACATTTTTCCAACAGATAAAAATTGATATTGTAAACCGGTATTATAATTGATACAAGATTATCATTAAAATATTTCATAATATTTTTATATTCCAAATTAACTGCTATAAAGTTTTTATTTATTTTTAAAAGAAATTATCTTTCTGCAAAATTTACCTATAACTGCATAATTTATATTAAATCTTAAACAAAAACAAAATAAAAGCAATCTTATTTTAAGCATTGTTTTTAAATTTTTTGTCGAACAATTTTTTTTAAAATCTTTATTATAATATGTATCCTTGAATTTATTGAAATAAATATTTAATTCGGATAATTTTAAATTTAATACTTCCAGTTTTGATGCGGTTAATATAGAAATATATTGATAATATAATCGTTTGTACTCATCATAGTTATTTTCAAAAACCAATCTTTCTTTTAATTTTTCAAATAAATGAAAACAGTTAAACTCTTTATTTATTTTTTGTATTAAAGAATTTTCTCTGTTAATTCTATAATAATAAATTTTATCATCAATGAATTTTATTTTCTTCGTTTTTAAAAGTATATATATATAAAATAAATTATCTTCACTTTCTCTTAATTCAAAAAAAATGTTATTATCAAACAAGAAAGCTTTTCTATAAATTTTTAACCATGCCGGAATGACAAAGTAATTTTTTTGCGGAATTAACAGTGATTCCAATTTACTATTGTTTAATATATCTGCAGAAATATTTTTAACATTAACAATTTGTTTTAAATTATTATCATAGAAATAAACGGAAGAACCGACAACATCTAAATTGTTTTTTTCAATTTCATTATATAAAATCTCTATGTATTTATCCGCAATCCAATCATCCGAATCCACGAAAGTTATATATTTACCTTTTGCTATTTTCACACCTTCATTTCTTGCAAAACCAAGACCTACATTTTGTTTCAAATCAACTAAAACAATTCTTTCATCTTTTTGTTGATATTCTTTGATTGTTTGTAAAGAATTATCAGGAGAACAATCATTAACAACAATTATTTCAATATCTTTAAATGTTTGGTTTACAACACTATCAAGACATTGTCTTAAATATTGTTCTACATTATACACCGGAACAATTACCGATACTTTTGGATTATTCATTTATCATTAAAAACTTCTATCGTATTTTTTACCGAAAAATTTAGCTTTTAAGAAACTGCTTCCTTTTTTAAACCAATTGATTTTTTCCATATTGAGAACAGGAATTTCTTTATATTTTAATTTATTTTGTTCTATCCAAACATCAAGTAAAAGTTCCGAAATATATCCGTAAAGTCTTGCTTGATACTTATTATATTGTGAAGGATTTGTTTGTTTTTCCAATTCAAATAAAATATCAAATATAAAACTGCAATAATTATTTACAAGTTCTTTTTTCATGACAAACATATTAAACATATGTGCTGATTTTTTATTCAATACAATATTAAAAGAATTTACATAGTCCGGATATTTTTGTTCTAATATTTTTTTTGTTTTTTCCAAATCGTCAATGTAATGTGTATGTTCATAATGAGAATATAATGTTTCTATGAAATAATATCTTTTTTTAGGAACAATAATATCTGTCCGTTTTAATAAGTTTTCTATTTCTTGTTTTTTTATTATTTGTTCAAATTTATTATTGTTTTTTGTTTTTCCTCTGAAATGTCTTCTGTAATGAACCAAACCCAAATAATCATAATCTAAATTTTTCCAAGCCCAATAAAGCCCTGTCAATTCACAAAAATAAGGATTTTTTTCGGATATATTATCTCCGGTGTTATCACCGATAAAACCTATATTTTTTCCCCCTTCTGCACCTACATGTAAAGGGAAATATATATCATCTTTAGGCATTTGATATTTTTTATGAGTTGCAACTATAATTTTTATATTCATATCTTTAATTAATTTAATTCTTTTTCTGCAAAATTCAGAGCGGATTCCATAACTTTATCCATGTCGTAATATTTATATTCTCCAAGCCGTCCGCCAAAGAAAATATTTTTTTCTTTATCGGCCAATTCTTTGTATTTTAAATATAAATTATTATTTTTTTCATCATTAACGGGATAATACGGTTCATCCTGTCTATCCCATTCCTTTGAAAATTCTCTTGATATTATTGTTTTAGACAAAACATTATCTTGTTCATCTTTACCGAATTGAAACCATTTATGTTCTATAATCCTTGTCCATTTTGTTTGACTGTCGGTATAATTAACTATCGCATTTCCCTGGAAATTGGGAATATCCAATATTTCATTTTCAAAATGAACGGTTCTATATTGTAAAGTTCCGAATTTATAATCAAAATAAGCATCAATTGCACCCGTATAAATAATTTTATTTGCAATTGAATTGTAGTATGCTTTATTTTTCAAATAATCTTCATTCAATTTTACTTCTATACCGTCCAAAATATTTTCTACAAGTTTTGTATATCCGCCGATAGGAATTCCCTGATATAAAGCATTAAAATAGTTGTTGTCATAAGTAAATCTTACGGGCAATCTTTTAATTATAAAAGCAGGAAGTTCCTTACAACTTCTTCCCCACTGTTTTTCGGTATAACCTTTTATAAGTTTTTCAAATATATCTTTACCTACCAAACTTATTGCCTGTTCTTCCAAATTTTTCGGTTCGGTTTTTATTTGTTTTTTTTGTTGTTCGATTATTTTTTTTGCATCATCCGGAGTTACGCATCCCCACATTTTGTTAAATGTAAACATATTGAAAGGCAAAGAATATATTTCACCGTTATAATTTACTACGGGAGTATTTGTATATCTGTTAAATTCAATAAATCTATTTATATAATTCCATACCTGTCTGTTATTGGTATGAAAAATATGCGGTCCGTATTTATGAACATATATACCTTCAATTTTTTCAGTGTACGCATTTCCTGCAATATGGTTTCTTTTTTCTATTATTAATACTTTTTTACCTTTATCCGTTGCCATTCTTGCAAAAACGGAACCATACAAACCGCAACCTACAACCAAATAATCATACTTCATATATTTCTCTCAAAAAACACATATTTTTAATATTTTATTAAACACTTATTATAACACATAAAACTTATGTAACCAGTAAAATTTTTATTGCATAAACATCAACTATTTATTGTGTTATTATAATAAATTAATAAAATTTTATAAAATAATTGTATCGGTTACATACATTTGCGACATTTTATTATTTTCAACAAAGAACTGTAAAGGAGCTTTTAGGTTTAAAGAAGAATTAAATATGTGTACTTTGTAATAAAAAATAATTTTTATACTCTTTACGATATGGCAATGCTTGCTTTTACAAGTTATTCAAAAGTACCTTTAAGAATTGCCACTATGTGCGGTTTTATTTTATCCGTTTTAAGTTTTTGTTTGGCTTTATTTTATTTAATTTTTAAATTGTTATTTTGGTATAACTTACCTGCAGGTACGGCCCCTATTTTAATATCGGTATTTTTCTTTTTCTCAATTCAGTTGTTTTTTATAGGTATTTTAGGAGAATACCTTAACACAATATTAACACAAGTTCAAAACAGACCTCTCGTCGTTGAAAAAGAAAGAATTAATTTTTAAACAACAATTCAATTTCAATTTGGAATATTTAAGTTTTATTTGTAAAAATTCAAAATTATTCGTTAATTATTTTAAAAAAGATTTTTTTTAATACAATTAAAAAACAATAAAATTTTTTTCAATTAATATAAATATTATTAATGATACAACATTAATACAAAAAAATACATTGAAAAAAAAATAATAATAAAGTATAGTGGTATTATGGTTAAAAAACATATTATAAAAAAAGATTTATCATTTATTAAACACTCATAATGCAAATAAATATTTGTTTATCATCAGATAATAATTATGCACAGCATCTTACCGTTACGATTGCATCTATATTAAAAAATGCAAATACTGATGATGAATTATTTTTTTTTATTTTTGATGGTGGAATAACAAGCGATAATAAAGAAAAAATTTTGAAATTAAAAGAAATAAAACATTTTGAAATAAAATTTATTTTAATTGATTCTTCAAAATTAGCATATTTACCAAATCATTCTTTTCACATTTCTATTGCAACTTATTTTCGCTTTAAAATTGCAAGTTTACTACCTATAAATATTGATAAAATTATTTATTTAGATTGTGATATAATTGTTTTAAAAAGTTTGTCTAATTTATTTAACGAAGATATTAAAGATTATTATATTGCAGGTGTTGAAGATATTGGATACTATTTTGATAGAAGATTTTTAAAAAGAGAAACTGATTCTTTTTATATAAATGCAGGTGTATTATTAATAAACATAGCAAAATGGAGAGAGGATTATATTGAAGAAAAATTATTAAGTGCTACTGAAAATAATTTATTATTAATACACAATGATCAAGATATTATAAATTTCAAATTAAAAGACAAAATAAAAGCATTAGATTTAAAATGGAATGTTCAGGATAGTTTTGCAAGAATACTCGGGAAATTACATCCTTTAAAGAAACAAATAAAACAAGCTGTTTTAAACCCTGCAATAGTTCATTATACAGGTGCTATAAAACCTTGGCAATCAATTTATATTCCTTTCGGGGAATTATACATAGATTATTTAAAATTAACACCATTTTATCGTTCGCATAATATGAAAAGTAAATTCAAAATGTTTTTTGAGTATTATTATTTTAATTTAATAAAAAGATATACTAATAAATTATTAATTAACACTAAAAACAAGAAATAAAAAACAGTGTAATTAAAAGGAATTTTACAAATGCTTTACAAATTAAAAACAAAAATAAGATATTCTAAGTTTGGAAATAAAATAGTCAATATCATTTTAAGTTCCAAATATTCCGATTTAATATATGTTTTTTTTGATAAATTAAAATTAACTGATACTGCAAATTTAAAACCTATTGTTAATAAAGAGAGTTATAAGTTTTTTGAATTAAATAAAGATAGAGTAAAAAAAATAATATCTTATTTAGCAGATGAAAAGTCAAAGCAAATTTATAGTGAAATAATAAACTATCGATGTTTTATTAATAGCAGGAATGTACCTGAATATTCTATGGCAGATCAGTATTTTCCTAAAGATATAATAAAATTAATTGATTCGGAAGTCTTTGTTGATTGTGGTGCATATACCGGAGATACTATAGAAAAATTTATAAAAAACACTAATGGAAAATATAAAAAAATTATTGCATTTGAAGCAGATAAAAAAAATTTTTCCAAATTACAAAAAAAGAAAAGAAATAATGTTTTTTATTTTAATTTAGGTATTTGGTATGAAAAAGATATTTTAAAATTTATACAAGATGAAACAATGTCTTCAAAATTACAACAAACTCATGTTAATATTAATAATTTATATAATTTTCAAAATATAACTGAACAAGTAATTAAAATTGATGTTGATGCTATAGACAATATTCCAGAATGTAGTGATATGACATTCTTAAAAATGGATATAGAAGGTGCAGAATTAAATGCATTAAAAGGAGCAGAAAAAACTATAAGGAAAAATAAGCCTAAACTTGCAATATGTATTTATCATTCAAATGAGGATATGTTAGAAATACCGGAATGGCTTATTAATTTGAATATGAATTATAAACTTTATATAAGACATCATTTTACAAATTTAACAGAAACCATTATTTATGCAATTTAAACATATTTTTAATATTTCATAATATTATATTTTATACTATAACTTTCATTTTTTCATTAATTTGTTAAATTTATATGGTAACAGCCAAAAACTTGTTAATAAAAAAGACAATAACAAACCTAAAATTATTCCATTTATTCCATACTTTAACGAAAAATAATATTGTAAAGTAATACTAATTATAAATTGTATTGGCATATATATCCAAAATATTTTTAATACATTTATGCTTTGTAAAAATACGGTATATGTATCTGAAACAATTAAAATGCTGAAATATAATGCACTCAATAAAAAAAAGTTGTACGATAAATTATAATCTATGTTTGGTAATAAAACCTTAAAAATTAAATTTTTAAATAAGAAGCTTACAATTATTGTTATTAATATTAATGATATACCAAATGTTAAATATCTTTTTAATTTGATTTTTAATTCTTCTATTTGACCACTATAATATAATTCTGTTCCAATAGGCCAAAAAGCTACTAACAAACAACTGTTTATTGAAAAGGCGGCAAGGAAGATTTTTGTAAACACACTATAGACAGCAACATCTAACGAACTACTTGTTTTAGCTAAAATAAAATAATCCGTTCCTGAAATTAATAAACTAATAACTACAAACCCAGCAAATTTAAAAGCTCTGTTAAATAATTTATTTAAAATATTTATGTTTATTTTAAAAATTTCCATTATTGAATTTTTAAATATCTTTATAAACAAATATCCATTAAATAATAATTGCGGTAAAGTATAACATAAAATAATTTTCAAAATTTTATTACTTTCACTTTGTGTATTTATAACTACAAGCATTGCACAAAATGAAATTATATATGCAATTGAAGTTAAAACATTAGGAATTATTCCTTTTTGCAATGCATAATAAACTTTAGTTGATATATTTACAACACCCACGAATATAAGTAATATTAATGAGGCTAAAACAACATTAACGGTTTGTACATTTAAAATATTCGTGTATTTTTTTAATATAAAACTCTGTATCGGTTGATATAAAACTAAAGATAAAATAACAGCTATGGCAGTAAATAAAATTATTATTTGAAATGCAGAATTTATATACGGTTGATAATCTTGTTTTTTTACTCTAAATTCTGAAATGTAATTTTGCAAAGAAAAACCTATACCGAAATCGGTTAAAGCACACCATGAAGTGAAAGACAAAAGCACAAGATACACTGCATAACTTTCCGTCCCTAAATACGGCAACAGAAATTTTATTGCAATTAAATTTGTAATTGCAATTATTCCCCTTGCTACCCATGCACTTATTGTAACTTTTAAATGATTAGGTAAATTTGTTATTAAGTTAAACATATTGTAATAATTTATAATATATCAAATAATTGAGAAATACAATACAGAGGAATATTTATAAGTTTATTTTCTTTTCTGTAGTTTGACATTGATATTCTTATTCCATAATCAAGTTTATTTTTTTCTACAAAAACTTTTAAACTTTTTGCATTTAAATTTTCTTCTGCTTTTACTTCTATAGGAATAACCCTTCCGTCATTTTGTATAATAAAATCAATTTCTCCATCAGAATTTTCTGCAGACCAATAAAAAGGCTTTTTATGTAAACAAGAAATTAATTGCTGACATACATATTGTTCCGTAAGAGTGCCTTTAAACTCCGTAAAAATATTATTTCCTTGCAATAAAGTTTTTTCATCTATAAATGCCATTGTTCCTATAAGACCGACATCAAGAATAAAAAGTTTGAAAGAAGAAAAATCCATATATGCATTTAACGGAATATTTCCCTTTTTTATCCTATCAATTTTATAGCATAGTCCACAATCAATAAGCCATTGTATTGCAATTTCAAAATCTTTTGCCCGTGAACCTTTTTTTAAAACTCCATAAACAAATTTTTTATTTTCCTTTGAAAGTTGTGTAATTATTCCGTTCCAAACCATGTTAATTCTTGGAACGACCTCGTTTGGAGCATGTTTTGAAAAATCTTGTTTATAGTCATCAATTATTTTTTGTTGCACTTTACGAACTTCTTTTAATTTTTTTGTTTTTAAATATTTTAAGACCGCAGCAGGCATACCACCGACAAAATAATATAATTTTAAAAATTCAATAAATTTATCTTTAAAAATACTTATCATTTGTAAATCGTTTTTATTTAAAAGTTCTACAAATTTATGTTGTTCAATAGCTTCCAAAAATTCAATAAAAGACATAGGATATAATGTCATGCTGTCAACTTTTCCAACAGGAAAAGATGTTCCTTGATGAAGAGCTATGCCAAGCAAGGAACCTGCTGCAACTATACAATATTTTTTTTCTTTATTTTCCTGTTCTTCTGCAAAATATTTTAACGATTGCAATGCTCTCGGCACATTTTGAATTTCATCCAAAATAATTAAAGTTTTTTCAGGTTCAATATTTATTCCACTTTCCATTGAAAGACCGGATATTATTCTTTCCGTAGAAAAATTTCCATCAAACAAATTTTTTAATTCGCTATTGTTATCATTATCAAAATTTATATAAGCAATATTTTTAAAATATTGTTTCCCGAATTCTTTCATCAACCAAGTTTTACCTACCTGCCTTGCTCCTTTAACAACCATAGGCATTCTATCTGGATTATTCTTCCATTCAATTAATATTTCCATTGCAGTTCTTTTCATTATTTTTACCCTGTTTTTTATAATTTTTATATTTATTTTAGCCAAGAACTAACAAAAAGTCAAGGGATAAAATGTGCAAACAAATAAAATTCTGGACGAGTTTTTGCTTGTTGCTACAAAAATTAGTCCTACATATATTTCTTTTTTGATTATTCTTTCTTTAATTTATGCACTTATTGTAACTTTTAAATGATTAGGTAAGTTTGTTATTAAGTTAAACATTTATTTAATCTTTTATAATATTTTCTTCAAATTCTTTTCTATCAAGAAAAGGGAACATATCTTCAAGTGTTGGTGATACCATTGTTCCATCAGGAAGTTTTTTTGCCGAAAGTTTTGGTGCAAAAATATAACCCGGACTTAAAAACACTTCACATAATACAGGACCTTCAAAATTTAAAACATTTTGAATTTTATTTTCCAAATTTTCTAAAGAATCTATTTTAAATACCTTAAAACCAAAAACTTGACCCAGTTTTATAAAATCAGGAATTTCTACACCGCTATTTATTGTACAGGCTGTCATTCTTCCATCAAAAAAATTCTTTTGAGTCTGTTGAATGGAGATATAACCATTATTATTTAAAATAAAAATTTTTATCGGTAATTTATTTGTTATAATTGTCTGCAATTCTTGTAAATTCATCATTATAGAACCATCACCGGCAATACAAACAACTCTCTCTTTATTATTTGCACAACAAGCACCTATTGCTGCGGGCAAATCATATCCCATCGAAGCATCTCCGCTGTTCCAAATATATCTCTGATTATTTTTCACTTTCCCTACCTGAAAAGGAACTAAAAATGCTGTTCCGTTACCTCCAACGACAATTTCATCATTTCTAAACTGCTCAATAAGCTTGCTAATGAAATAATAAGGTTCTATCGGATTATTTCCAACTCTAACAGCCTCTGTCACAGGATGATATTTTTCTTTCATTTTATAACAAAATTTTCTCCAATCGGAACATTCCTTTCTCTTTGCATAAAGCATAAACTTATCTATAAAAACTTTAGCATCCGAATTAATTTTTATATCCGGTTTAACCGTTGGCTTATCAAGTTCAGCTTTATCAATATCAACAGATATAAGTTTGGCATTTTTAGCAAAATTTTCCCAATTATAACTTACTTGTCTTATATTATTTCTGGAACCTATGGAAATAACCAAATCCGCATTTTGAAGAACAAAATTTCCGGCTCTGTTAGCAACTGTTCCTATTCTTGCAATAAAATTTTTGTTATCATCAGAAATAATATCAAACCCATTCATTGTTGTAACGACCGGTATATTCAACTTTTCAACTAATTGTAAAAAAATATCTTTTGCTCCTGATAATCTTATACCATGTCCGGCAATAATTAATGGTCTTTTAGAATTTTTTAACAATTCAACGACATGTAAAATTTCTTTATCAATGTTTGGAAGGACAAGTTCATCTTCAGCAGGATTATATTTTTTTAATTTTGTTTCATCAATCATTGCAGCTTGGAAATTAATAGGAATATCTATCCAAACAGGTCCGAATCTTCCATGTGTTGCAAGATAAACGGCTTTATCCAATATATATTCTATATCGTTACTGTCTTTTAACATTTCAGCATATTTTGTTAAAGGTTTTACACAAGAAATTATATCAACCTCTTGGTCT
>ONEP01000028.1 GCA_900316875.1 Candidatus Ruminimicrobium bovinum | reverse complement strand
GTTGACAGGTTTATTTGGGGAAAAGTTTCAAGAATTTCTCCGGAAGCTCCCGTTCCGGTTGTTGAAGTAAAAAATGAAACCGAAACTTTAGGCGGCGCAGGTAATGTTGCAAGTAATATTGCATCTTTAGGTGCGAAGGCATATATTGTTACTGTTGTAGGTGATGACCTTAACGGTTTGCACATGAAAAAAATGCTTGAAGATAAAAAAATCAATACTAATTATATCGTTGTGGATAAACAAAGACCTACAACTTTAAAAACAAGAATAATTGCATCCAATCAACAGGTAGTTAGAGTCGATAAAGAAATTAAAGGTGCTTTTTCAGGTAAAACCGAAGAAAATATTTTAAAAAGTATTGATGATGTTATGAAGAAAATTGACGGAGTTATAATTTCCGATTATGCAAAGGGTATTGTAACTGAAAAAGTTCTAAAAAAAATTATAACTTTTGCAAAAAAGAAGAAAATTCCCGTAACCGTTGATCCTAAAGTTGAAAATTTTAAAAAATATAAAAACATAACTTGTATGACACCTAATACGAAAGAAGCAATAGAAGGAATGAATGCTCAGCATCAGGGTATAAAAACCGATGCCGATATAGCAAATCTCGGTAAAAAAATATTGAAATTATTGCGGTCGGATTCCGTTCTTATTACAAGAGGTGAAAAAGGTATGACTGTAATAGAAAAAAATAAAATTACACATATTCCTACAAGAGCAAAAGAAGTTTACGATGTTACCGGTGCCGGTGATACGGTTATTGCAACAATGACACTTGCATTAGCGGCAAAATGGAAACTTGTAGAAGCTGCCGAAATTGCAAATTTTGCAGCCGGTGTGGTAGTAGGTAAAGTTGGAACCGCAACGGTTACAATAGATGAAATTATAAAAACTATAAAAGTATTTAATAAAAAGTAAATTAAAATATCCGTTTTATTTTGATTTTTTATTCAATAAGTGATAAAATCAAAAGATATGCGGATATGGCGGAATTGGCAGACGCGTACGGCTTAGGACCGTATACCGTAAGGTGTGTGGGTTCAACTCCCTCTATCCGCAGGTTAAAATGTATATATGGAGGTCATTGTTTAATATGATGAAGTATTTTTTATTGATTTCATTTGTGTGTTTCGGTTTAGTTGCCTGTGAACAGGTAAGTATGGATAAAGCTGTTGAGTATCAAAACAAGGGTATGTATAACAAAGCTATCCATAATTATTCCGAACTTATAAAAAAAGGAAAAGATGTTGCTCAAGCTCAAAAAAACTTGGCTGATATTTATTTGGAGATGGGAAAAATAAAAGAAGCTTTTGATAGTTTTAAAGCTTCATTAAATATTACCCCTTCATTTGCATTGGATGAAATTATAACTTTAACGTCAAGCGGTAATAAAGAAATAAGAGAACAAGCTATAAAAACTTTAACTGAAATATCAAATGAAAATACAAAAAAAGATATATTGGACAGATTAGTTCAAAAACTGAATTCTAATGAGTTTCATGATAAGGTTGATGCGCTTGAAGCCATATTTGCATTTTCAAAGGATGCTGCCGGTATCAGTGATGAAATATTAGCTGTTTTTGATAAAGAAAAACCGGTTATTCAAAATAAAATATTAGCGGAGTTGTTTAAAATTACGGGTGAAAGCAATTCTCAAAAAATAATTGATAAGTTAGAAATGATAATACAAGATACGGAAGAAAATATGCTAATAAGAGTTTCTGCCGTTGATTGTCTTGCTAATATGAAATCGAAAAAATCTTTAACAAAACTTATAAATTTAACAAAAGAAAATTCCGCAATTTCTTCTTCCGCTAAATCGGCTATCGAAAAAATAGGATTACCGTCAAGAGAACAGGTTACGGAATTTGTTCCGTATTTACAAGACCCGAGTTCTTCCGTAAGATTAATAGTATTAAAAATATTTTCAGATATGAAATCCGAAGCAAATGATACCGTTCCGGATATAATATTACTTTTAAAAGATAAAAATAAAGCGGTTAAAGATGCTGCAAAAGCAGCATTGGAAAATATAGGTGTTGCTTCCCAAAATGCACTTGAGGGGTTAAGCTCTTTGTTGGATAATAAAGATGTTGATATTAAACTTAGAGCATTGAATGAAATTGTTGAGATGAATGCCGTTAATCAAGTAATAGATAAAGTAAGACAATTACAGCAGGATCCGAATAAAGAAGTTAGAAAATATGCTCAACAGGTTATAGAATCCTAAATAACAAAAAATAAAATTATATACAGGTTTAAATTTATAATTTAAGATTATAAATTTGCAGTAGTTTTTTATGAAAATATTTATAATCAAAAATTTAAAATACATTTCTTTATTTTGCACGATTGCCGTTATGGTTGCAATTTTCCTTTTTTCCGCGCAATCTGCACAACAATCAAGTAAACTCAGCGGCAGAATTGTAACGGTAGTATTAAGAATTGTTATGCCAAATTATGATAAGTTGCCGTTTTTGGAAAGACAAAAAATAAAAGATAAAGTAAGTTATATAGTAAGAAAAACAGCTCATTTTACGGAGTTTGCTGCACTCGGATTTTTTTTAATATTGTATTTGTTGTCTTTATATGAGCATTTTAATTTAT
>ONEP01000071.1 GCA_900316875.1 Candidatus Ruminimicrobium bovinum | reverse complement strand
TAAAAAAACAATATTACATAAAAAGACAATATAAAATAGAAGAATTGTCAAAACAATATAATGAAGGTAAAATCAAGCCGGAAAAATATTATACTTTACTGTTGAAACATACCGAAAAGCTTAATATAAATTTAACAAAATACAAAAATACTTCTTTATATATCAATTTGTTGAAATTACAAAAAAAACTCAAATACAAAAAAATAAAAAAAGATTTGCAAAACGTATTATCATTAATAAAGCAACAAGTTCCTTATGAAAAATATTCAACTTTTTTAAAAGAAACCGATAATTTAAAAAACACGGATAAAATGTGTGTTTATATAAGAAAAATATCCGAAAATTATAATATTAATTTAACGGATGAATTTCCTGATTTAGATAAATATTTCGTTTATATTGAAACAAAACAAAAAATAAATCCGATTGATTTGTTAAAAGAAGAACAACAGCTTACAAGAGAAATAAATATCAAATTTTCAAATACAAAAGCACAGGCGGAAGTTGTATTTTTTACATATTTTGAAAAATATTTAAAACAATATTTAACCGCAAAAATTACACTGGATGATTATCTTTACTATAAAGAAAACATAGAAACATATAAAATGTTATGGAATAAATATGCCGATAACCAATTATTGACTTTATTAAATGATTACTTAGCCGAAACTGATAAGTTTTACGAAATAAATGTTGACAGAAACAGTTACTTTGCCGAAAATATTTTTGACGGAATAAAAATAAATAAATTATTGCAAATAAAAGACGGAATAAATGAAACGGATAAAATAATAAATAATATGGAACAAACAAAAAGAATAGATGTAGTTGTAACGGGAGGTTTTCACAGTGAAACAGTAACAAATATATTGGAGGAAAAGGATGTAAGTTATATAGTAATAACACCGAATATTCAGGGCGGGGTAAAAGAAGCCGAACAAACATATTACCAAACGGCTAAATTACAAAGTGAATTTGATTTTCAAACTTTGGCAACATTGCCGTTTTCGGCTTACGGAACAAATTATCGAACCGCAGTAGCTATAGAAGCTTTTCCTAAAGAAGCGGAAAAAATTTTCGGGAAAGCAGAATTTGATAGAGTAAAAAATTTAATAGAAAAAGGAAATATAACAGTAAAAGAAGAACATATAAGAAATATAAAAAAATACAGAAAAGAACTTGAAGATGATATTGATATATCAAATATACTGCAGCCGGATGATATAGAGTTAAAAGACTTAAAAGATTTAGTGAAAAGAATCGGAAATTTCATTTTTACCGATAATTTTTTATCTGAAGAAGATTTGGCTGATATTACAAAAAATATTGCCGAATTGATGAATAATGATGATTCTGATTTGGTTTTGGACTTTTTTGATAAATTGGAATATCAAATGGATATAATATTTTTTAGAATATTAAAAAGTTCAAAATTAAACAAAAGAATTAAAAAAGAAAATGTAAAAACTGCAATGAAAAAATATTTGGAACTTACCGATTATAATTTTGATGTGTTGGATGAGTTGTTTTATAGCACCCAAAAAATAGGAGATGCCGAGTTAAATGTAATTTTAAATGTATTACTTGATAAAGAAGACGAAAATAATTATAAAAATAAAAAATTCATAGAAGATAATATATATTTAATAACAGCTGTTTGTTCCAAATACAAAGGCGATGATTTAATTAAAGTTTTAAATTTGTTATCGGAAAAATATAAAAGTGATAAAGAATTTATAATAAATAATCCCGATAAACTTGTGCCTATAATAAATCAGCAACATTCCGCAGAATATTTGGAAAAAATTTTGAATTTGTTTTTAGAAAAAGATAAAGAAGGGAATTATAAAAATAAAAAATTTGTGGAACAAAATAAAGATTTTATCGTTACCGTTTGTAAAGCATATAAAAACGAAGATGTTATAAAAGTTTTAAATTTGTTTTTTGAAAAAGATGAAGAAATTAAAAATTTTATATCACAATTTACTCAAGATTTTAATTTTCATACCGAAGCTAATCAAAATATTACGGTATTGGTTGAACAACAACTTCCTGTTGAAGAGTTAAATGAATTTTTAAATATATTGCTAACTAAAGAAAACGGAAATTATGTTTATGAAAAATTTTTAAAGAAGATAAGGTCTTATTTTTTTGAACTTTTTTTTACAAGGTATTCCGTTGTGTCAAAAGATATGTTTAACTTAATTCTTAAATATATAAAATTTGCATATTCAACAAATATTGATGTGGATTTTAATTATAATTTAACAAAAAGTTTGTTTGATTCACTTAATGAAAATATTGATGTTTTACCTAAAGAACAGAAGGAAAAAATAATCTATAAATTAATTGCTGTCCTTAAAAAATATTCCGAAACAAATAATGTAATGGATACAAAAGTTAAAGAAATCAGAAACTTTTTATTTGATAATATAGAACCTTACGAACAGGCAGATAAACAAAAAACAAATCTTATTGCCGATATTTTTCTTGATAATTTTGAAAAAATGTTATTTGTTGTAAGAAAAGAAAATATTAATAGAGGGGAATATAAAGAAACAGATGATCTTATAGGTTTTATACTTACAAATTACGGCAGTAAAAAGAAAAATTTTATAAGGGAACCTAAACAAAGGGAAATGCTGGTCAAAATATTATCTTCTTATTACATTGAATTGGAAAAAATATTTGAAAGTTATGATGATAAAGAAATATCAAACTTTGATCATAACACAAATTCTTTTTTGGGATTAACCGTAAAAAATTCACAAATTACATTTATGACAGAAAAACAACAAAATGAACAATATCAGGAAAGAAAGGAAAAATTATTGGTTGAAAATATGGCATTGCTTTTTAATAAAATAAATCTTTTTAATTCCAAAGAACAAAATATAATATTTGATAATAATGTCGATAAAGCAAAAACGATATTGAATATAATATCAGGTATAAATGATTTTCAATTACTCAATAACAAAGTAAAAAAAATGTTTGTAAACGGTTATATAATAACACCTGCAACTTTAAAAGAATATTCTATTGATACGGAAGCAATTGAAAACAATAATATTAAAACAAGAAAAGGCAAAAATCCGCCGTTGATAAGAAATAAAGAAACAGCAAAACAAAGAAATTGTAATAATGCCGAACAGGTAGCAAAATTATTTACTTGCTTTGTTTCGGACAAAAAAAATAATAATGAAGAAAATAACAAAATATTTAAAGAAAAAACAGGTTTTACCATAGATGAAATAAAAGATAATTTTATTTTTATGAATGTAAAAATTAAAAACAAAGGTGCAGGTATATACGAAAGGTCTTATGATAAATTTGAAATATTGGAAATTTATGCGGATGATATAGTATATGCAATAGCGGAAATAATGCAACAAAAAGACACGAATGAAAAAAATGAAAGTTTTAATAATTTATTAAAACAAAATAACATTGAACATAATTTTAAATGCCCTTTATTTGACGGACCTTGTCTTATACCTTACAGCAAAATATTAAATGCAGGTTATGATATAAATGATTGCACGGGAATGTTGGCAGGCGGTTTACATAATGTGGATTTCAGAAATAACAGAATTTATACTCAAAATCATTTGCTATACGGTTATTATAAAAAAAATCGTTTAATTCAAAAATACGGTTGTCATTATGATGATAAAGATTTTCATATTTTTTCACTTGAAGATATTTTAGGTTTTAGAAGTGAAGACGGAAAAGGCGAATATGAATATGCCGACAGTGAAAGATTGTATTTTTTTGAAAGTATGGATTTTGTTTTGGAAGAAAAAAACAGAATAGAAAAAGAAAAAGGTATGGAAGAAGAACTTGCCGTGTATATAGAAACAGATGCATCCAACAGCAGATATCTTGAAGATATTGCTTTCTCGGTAACAACTAACGAATATTCATCCAATGATAATTTACTTGCACAGAATGAACCTGAAAAATTAAAAAAATTAAATTCAAAAATTAATTTTAAAGAAAAAATAAATGAAGCAAAAATTATTGCAACCCGCAACAGAATTATAAGAATATTATCAAAATATGAATATAATTTTATTGGAGAAAAAGCAAAGTTTGATATGGAAAAAGAACTTGCCGAAGACGGCACGGAAAAAGTTAAAGCTGAAGATGTGATAATTAAATTTAATACATCGGACTCTGTTATATTAAACAACTTTGTAAAAAATTTTTACACAATATCAAACGAATATCTTTCATTTTATGAAACAGATAAAAATGTTTATGCCGTTCCCGTAAATAAAAATGAGTTCTTAAAAATTAAAGTTAGTGAAGAGTCTAAAATAAATGTTGATAAACGATTTCGACAATTAAATAAAAATGATTTTGATAATGCCGTGTCTTTGAATTCACAAAATTTATCTGATGAAGATATTGAAAAGGCGGTAAAATATGTAAATGCTTATAAAGAAAGCAATATAATCTTTTTTAATAAAAATAAATTGAAAAAAATTGGAGAAAAGCAACAAAAACAATATTTGTCAAATTTGCTTAAAGATATTAAAGTTGAAATATCAAATATAATTAAAAAAGAAGACGGAAAACAGTTTTTGATTTTAAAATTAAAAGACGGTGAAAATAATAT
>ONEP01000162.1 GCA_900316875.1 Candidatus Ruminimicrobium bovinum | reverse complement strand
TTACGTCCGTCAGTATCCGGAAAAAAATATGTCATCGCATGTTTTGGGTATAGTTAATAAAAACGGAATCGGTTCCGAAGGAATTGAGAAAATATGTAATGACCGGCTTGCGGGGCAAAAAATAAAAATTAAAAGAAAAAGATTAGGTTCAAAAAATATTAATGATGAGTTTATTGACGAAAAAAATTTAACCGGGGCAGACGTTCAACTTACAATAGATAAAACAATACAATTTATAGCGGAACAGGAGCTTGAACAGGGAGTTAAAAGAAAAAAAGCAAAAAACGGAACCGTTATTGTTCAAAACCCGTATACCGGTGAAATATTGGCAATGGCCTCTTATCCGAATTATAATCCTTCAAACAAAATTACCAATTTGGAAATTTTAAGAAATCCCGCAATATCATTTGTTCGCGAGCCGGGTTCAACATTTAAAATAGTGGTTGCAGCAGCCGCTTTGGAAGAAAAAATATTTAAACCGACGGATAAAATAAATTGTGAAAACGGAAGATTTCAAGTCGGTAAAGATGTAATAAAGGACCATGAACGAAAGAATTTAATTACATTTACTCAGGTAATAGAATATTCATCGAACATAGGAACGGCAAAAATTGCTTTAAGATTAGGAAAGGAACAATTTTATAAGTATATAAAACTGTTCGGCTTCGGAAGCAAAACAGGAATAGATTTAAACGGTGAAGAAAACGGTCTTCTGAAAAATACTTCCCTATGGAGCGGAAGAAGTTTACATACAATATCATTCGGACAGGAAATATCCGCAACACCTATTCAAACAATAAACAGTTTTTCGGCAATAGCAAACGGCGGAATGTTAATGAAACCGACTATTATAAAAAGTATTGATGGAATTGAATACGGAAAATCCACACCCATACGCAGAGTAATATCCGAGGACGTAAGTTCACAAATGCTGAAAATTTTAAGAGGAGTTGTAGATAACGGAACCGGAAAAAGTGCAAAAATAGAAGGATATTCCGTAGCAGGCAAAACGGGGACTGCTCAAAAAATAGACAGAAGAACCGGGAAATATTCAAAAAAATATTATTTGGCTTCGTTTTGCGGAATTATTCCTGCTACAAAACCCAAAGTTGTAATACTTGTAATGTTGGATGAACCGGAAGGTGATTATTATGCGGCATCGGTTGCAACACCCATTTTTGCAAAAATAGCCGAACGGCTTATGCTGTATTTGAATGTAGAAAAAGACAATGAAACAAAAAAAATAAAAAAATAGAGAAAATTTATGATTTTATCGGAATTATTTTTTAACATTAAAGCTGCTTTTATCGGAAACAAAAACATCGATATTAAAGGACTTGAATACGACTCGCGAAAAATAAAACAAGGTTATTTATTTTTTGCTTTGGACGGAACACATGTAAAAGGCAGCGATTTTGCACAACAGGCAATTGCAAACGGAGCAGTTTGTATAGTATCAAATAAAGAAATAAAAAATTTGTCTGTTACGAATGTTGTCGTAGAAGACGTTTCGGATACAATGTCAAAAGCAAGTGCAAAATTTTACGGATATCCCGATAAACAAATGACAATAATAGGTGTTACCGGGACAAACGGGAAAACATCAATAACATATATGACCGAATCCGTATTTAAAAATTTCGGGATACCGATAGGGGTTATAGGAACAATAAATTACAGATACGGCAGTGTTGTTATTGAGGCACCCAATACTACACCGCAGTCTTTGGATTTGTTTAAAATGATGAGTGAAATGGTTTCACAAAATATTAAATATTTAATTATGGAAGTATCTTCTCATTCATTGGTTTTAGGAAGGGTAAAAGATATTGAGTTTGATATTGCGGTATGGACAAATTTAACCCGGGACCATCTTGATTTTCATAAAAACATTGAAAATTATTTTAATGCAAAATACATTTTATTTTCATCATTAAAAAATAACGAAAAAAACAATAAAAAGTATGCTATAATAAACTCCGATGATTTTTACGGTAAAAAAATAATTGAACGATTAACGGAAAAAGTAAATATTTTAACTTATTCAGTATATGATAAAACAGCTGATTTTAATGCGGATAATTTAAAACTTGATAATTCCGGAAGCGGCTTTGAATTAAAAAGCATATACGGCAATAAAAAAGTACAAACACCTCATATAGGGTTACATAATGTATATAATATTTTGGCCGTTATATGTATTTGCAAGGCAAATAATTTTAATTTTGATGAACTTATTTGTTCCGTAAAAAAAACAGCTTCTGCGCCCGGAAGATTTGAAAAAATAATTTCAAAACAAAAAGCCGTAACCGTTATAGTTGATTATGCTCACACGGACGATGCGCTTAAAAATGTTATTTCGGCAATTAAAAATTTGAAGCATAAAAGAATAATAACCGTATTCGGTTGCGGCGGGAACAGAGATAAAACAAAAAGGCCGAAAATGGCAAAAGTTGCATGTTTGATGAGTGATTTTGTTTTTATTACATCCGATAACCCGAGAGAAGAAGACCCGGTTGAAATAATAAAAGATATAGAAAAAGGTGCCGTAGAAACCGGCAATAAAAATTATAAAATAGTTATTGACAGAAGACAGGCAATAAAGCAGGCAATTGATTATGCGCAAAAAGATGATATAGTTTTACTGGCAGGAAAAGGACATGAAACTTATCAAATTATCGGAAGAGAAAAAATTCACTTTGACGACAAACAGGAAGCAAAGAACGTTTTAGGATTAAATAATTAAAATGGACAATTTATTTTTGAATGATTTAATAAACCGGACAAACGGTAAAGCTTTAAATTTTACCGAAAATAAAAAAATAAACAATATAAGTATTGATACAAGAACAATAAAAGAAAACGATGTTTTTGTTGCAATCGAAGGTAAAAGTTTAGACGGACATAATTTTATACCCGAAGCAATAAACAAAAAAGCATCCGTTATTATTTATTCAAAACAGGATATTGACACTTCAAATAAATCAATTGTTTTTATTAAGGTAAAAGACACGTCATTAGCATTGGAACAAATTGCAAAACACTACAAAGAAAAATTTAAAAATGTTTTTACCGTTGCAATTACCGGTTCCAACGGAAAAACCACAACAAAAGAATTTATTGCAAGTATTTTTAAACAAAAAGATGTTACTCTTAACAACGAAGGTAATTTCAATAACAGAATAGGAGTACCTTTAACCGTTTTCAAGTTAACGGAACAACATAAATATGCCGTTATAGAAACGGGAACTTCCGAATTCGGCGAGATAGAAGCATTAAGTAATATAGTTTGCCCCGATTGTGCGGTTTTAACAAATATAGGAGATTCTCATCTTGAATTTTTTAAAAACAGGGAAAATGTTTTAAAAGAAAAAATACATATTATCGATAATCTTTCAAAAAACGGTTTTGTGGTTTTAAATACTGATGATATTTATTTACACAAAATATTACCGTCAATAAAACAAGATGTTATAACTTACGGTTTTACAAAAGAAGCAAATGTTCGTGCGGATAATATAAAACTATCTGATGATAATCCTTCGTTTGATCTGTTCATAAACGGTAAATTTATAACAACGTTATCCGTGACAATGAAAGGAAAATTCAATGTTTTAAATTCTTTGGCGGCAATAGCCGTAGCATATAAATTAAATTTTTCAATTGAAGATATAAAACGTGCTTTATTAAATTTTAATCCGCCTAAAATGAGAATGCAAACAATTGAAATCAAAAATAAAATGAAGGCGATAAACGATGCATATAATGCAAATCCGTGCTCAATGGAAAACTCAATATTAAGTTTAAAGGATTCTTATCCGAAAAGTGCAGCAATTTTAGTTCTCGGCGATATGCTTGAGTTGGGAGAAAATTCCGATAATTTTCACAAGCAATTGGGGAAAACAATAAATGAACTTGATTATGTAAAATCCGTTTATTTATTCGGAAACAAAGTAAAATTCACAAAAGACGAAATAAAAAACAAAAAAGTATTTTTATTTGAGGAAAACAATTCTTTAAACGAAACAAAAATGTTTAAAGAAATAGAAAAAGATTTTGAAAATAATGCAATAATTTTGTTTAAAGCTTCAAGAGGAATAAAGTTGGATAAAATATATAATAATTTTATATTAAAATATAAATAAAAGGAGAATTTATGCTGTATCATTTATTATATCCTTTAAGTGAATATTGGACACCGTTAAATATTTTTCAATATATAACATTCAGAGCAGGCGGAGCAATTTTAACAAGTTTAATAATTACATTTATTATTGCACCGTATATTATTAAAAAATTAAAAAAACATAAAATAGGTCAGCCGGTTAGGGACTATGCTCCCTCGAACCATCAGCAAAAAGCAGGCACTACGACAATGGGCGGCATTATTGTTATAATATCGGTTGTAATTTCAACACTTCTTTGGGCAAGACTTGATAACGATTTAATTTTACTCCTTTTATGTGCAACAATTGCTTTCGGTTCAATAGGTTTTTTAGATGATTATTTGAAGCTTGTAAAAAAAGACCCGAAAGGATTATCGGCAAGAAAAAAACTTATTTTTCAAAGTATTATTACTTTGGCAATAGTAGGTTATTTGTTTTTCTTTCCGGTCAATGACAAATTTGCAACGTCGTTAAGTATTCCTTATTTAAAAAACGCCATTATAAATTTATCATATTTTTATTATATTCTTGCCTTTCTTGTGATAGTAGGCAGTTCAAATGCCGTTAATTTAACCGACGGGCTTGACGGACTTGCTACCGGCAACATCATTATAGTTGCCGCAACATTAGGACTGTTTGCTTAT
>ONEP01000068.1 GCA_900316875.1 Candidatus Ruminimicrobium bovinum | reverse complement strand
TTTGCTTACTATATAATACGGAAATTTTTCGTTTGCCGTATAATATTCTTTTATAAATGTGTATTGGTTAGGAACAATTAACGAATTATTACCGATTTCTGCAATACCGTAAAAATTATTTTGTAAAACTTTAAACCTCGGAAAATTTTGGCTTATACCAAGTGCATTTTTTTCTATGCTGTCATATTCGGGAACAACCGTTTGTTCCAAAACGGGATCAAATACGGAATATTTGTTTTGATTTCTTACAATTAACAGTAATCTTTTTTCATATCCGTTGTTTGTTATAACATTTCTTAAAGTTGTTTCAATAGGATAAATACTTTTAACTATAAACCTACCGAATGGATCAAATATTTTATACTCATAAGGATTAAATAACGATCTGCCATAAAAATAATGCTGATTTGCATGTTCAATAGTATCTAACTGCGAATATTTAAATACCCTTATATTATTTTGTTCTTCTTCCGATTTAATAAAAAATATATTCCATGTTTGGGTTCCGTCAAGTTCCGTTTTCCCGTAAGCCGTAACAGCCCCCGGAATACGGAATGTTAATTTCTTATCAAATTCTTTGTCCAACATAACAAAATTACCGTTAGTAATTTTTTCCGTAACAGGTAAATTTATTTGAGGAACATTTGTCGGATATTTATCCAAAACAGGTATTTTCGGATGAGCAACCGTAACATTATTATTTTCATCCATAGGTTTATGATCTTTCAATTTTGTAGATATTTTGTCATATTGTTTTGTTAAATTCTCAATATTTTTAGCATAAATTTTAACATTACTTAATGCTACTTCTTTTTGTTTTGGTGTATTTGCATCGTAATATTGGTCTATTCTTTGTTTCAATAACATCCACTGTATACCGATATAACATCCGTCTTTATGACCGCCGTTTTTATATCCGCATTCAGGACAAGTTTCTAATTTTTTAGGCATTAATTCATTCAATTGAGCATCATAATTGCTAAAATCATAATCATTTGATACAGTTTCTTTTCTATATGACGGGCACCAAGTTTCGTGACCGTTTTCTTTTTCGCAATATCCGCAAACGGCTTTACTTACACCTGGAGCACTAGCAAAAACAATGTTTTGAACCGACATTGCTAAAAACATTACCGTTAACAAAATAATTCCTAATTTTATTTTTTTCATTTTCCCTCTTAAAAAACTTATAACATTGACACATTATACTTTTTATATTATACTATTTATGCCTCAAGGACACTTCACTTGTAATGGAGTCTACTCCTTGAGGTTTTCTTTATTCTCATCTAAATCATAAAATAAATTTCCTTTATTGTCTTCTCCTATTGTTATATACACTTTATAAAACCTATCTTTTAATAAAACTTCATTTATAAAATAATGAAATTTAACAATGTTATCACTTCTTTTTTTATATAATCCCTCCGAATTTTTATATTGAGAGGTTTTTAATATTTCTAATAATTTAGGAACTATCAATAATTTCCTTTCATCCGAACCATAATGTTTATATCTTTCAGCGGACTTTCTTGGAATTCTAATATCTTTAAATTTTCCAATATCAACATTGTTACCCTGAATATGCTCTTTATAATATTCGTATGATTTATTTCTTAATTCATTAATATCTTTATAAGTTCCAAAAAAATTTTTTTATTTCTTGTTCCGTTATTGTTATTACTTTTTTATTATATCCTTCAAGCTCTTCAAAAATATTTATTTTTTCAACAGATTTACTTATTGAATAAAATTCTTCTAAACTATTTATTATTCCAAGAAAAATTATGTTTTTCGCATTTAATGTTTTATTTTCCAGTTCCATACAATTTTTTTATTATCCAACACATATTAAATTGCTTTGTAATTTTTATATTTAATAAAATCATTAAAAAATACTTTTTTGCTTTTTCTCTTCTCAGCTTATCACCTTATCAGCTCATCAGCTAAATTTTTGTTTACAAAAATTTTCAATATTTTTTAAAAATTTTATCTTTTAAACTTGCGAAACTACCAATAGGCAAAATGCCTATTGATAGTTCTATTTTTTTAATAATTCATTTAAAAATTTCTTTTGAAGCACGACTTGGAGCCGCTTATGAGTGCTGAAATTTTTAGAGTAAAAAACTATAAATTTTATTAGTTTTTTAGTCCGTTATGTAGAGAAAATTTCGGGTACCTTATGATGTCCGAAATTTTTGAGTTAACGGACGGATTTAAAAATTTCAAACGAATGGCGACACTGAGTGCGAAAAAGAGAATTTTTAAAAGAACATAGATTCCCGATTACAACTTTCGGGAATGACACCCAGGTAAGAAATAAAGAGCAAAGCTCTTTATTTCTTGTCGTCAACTACTTCAGCATCCACAACATTGTCGTCGTTTTTCGGTGCTTCCTGTTGTGCCTGTCCTGCATTACCGGCTGCACCTTGTGCTCCCGTTTGTGCATTTGCCTGTTGCTGTTGTTGTGCTGCTTTATAAACTTCTTCGGCTAATTTATGCGATGCGGTTGAAAGTTTTTCTTTTGCATCTTTAATTTTAGCTAAATCGTTTGTTTTAATAGCTTCTTTTGTATCGTTAATAGCTTGTTCAATTTTTAATCTTTCGTCTTGAGAAATTTTGTCACCATGCTCTTTCAAACTCTTTTCTGTTGCATAAACTAAATTGTCGGCTTCGTTTTTAGCTTCAATTTCTTCTTTTTTCTTTTTATCGTCTGCAGCATATTGTTCGGCTTCTTTAACATACTTATCTATATCTTCTTTAGAAAGTTTTGTTGAAGAAGTAATCTTAATAGACTGCTCTTTACCTGTTCCCAAATCTTTTGCAGATACATGTAAGATACCGCTTGCATCTATATCGAATGTAACTTCAATTTGAGGAACTCCTCTTGGCGCAGGTGGTATTCCGTCGAGTGTAAATCTTCCCAACGAAACATTATCTTTTGCCATAGGTCTTTCACCTTGCAAAATGTGAATTTCAACTCCCGGCTGATTATCTTGTGCCGTTGAGAACACTTGAGATTTCTTTACAGGAATTGTTGTGTTTCTGTCGATGATAGGTGTTCTGACATTTCCCAAAGTTTCAAGACCTAACGTTAAAGGTGTAACATCAAGTAAAAGGATATCTTTTACATCACCTGTTAAAACGGCTGCTTGAACTGCGGCACCATTAGAAACACATTCCATCGGGTCGATTCCTCTTTCAACAATTTTGCCTACATAGTTTTCAACGAATTTCTGAACTATAGGCATTCTTGTAGGACCGCCTACGAGAATAACTTTTGTTAAATCAGCACTTGTAAGTTTTGCATCACTTATTGCCTGGTCGATAGAAGCTTTACATCTTTGAACTATAGGGTCAACCAAGTTTTCAAGTGTTGCTCTTGTAAGTTTCATTGCCAAATGTTTCGGACCTGTAGCATCTGCTGTAATAAACGGTAAATTGATATCTGTTTCAAGAATGTTAGAAAGCTCGATCTTTGCTTTTTCTGCAGCTTCCTGTAATCTTTGAACAGCCATTTTATCGTTTCTTAAATCGATACCGTTTTCTTTTTTAAATGTTTCTGCAATATAATCTATAATTGCTTTATCCATATCGGTTCCGCCGAGTTTTGTATCTCCTGATGTAGATAATACCTCAAATGTTCCCTCGCTACCCATTTCCATTATTGTACAATCCAAAGTTCCGCCACCGAGGTCGAATACCAATATTTTTTGTTCTTTACCTACTTTATCTATACCGTAAGCAAGAGAAGCTGCCGTAGGTTCGTTAACAAGACGAACAACTTCAAGTCCTGCAATTGCACCGGCATCTTTTGTTGCCTGTCTTTGATGATCGTTAAAGTATGCAGGAACGGTAATAACCGCTTTATCAACGGTTGTTCCCAAATAAGCTTCGGCATCTTTTTTAATTTTCTGTAAAATAAAACCTGAAAGTTGTTGAGGAGTAAATTCTTTACCGTTAATTTTGTATTTATA
>ONEP01000046.1 GCA_900316875.1 Candidatus Ruminimicrobium bovinum | reverse complement strand
AACAGTTGTAGATTTACCTGAACCTGAAGGTCCGATAAGGACGACATTTTCTTTGCTGAAAATTTTGTCCATGTTGTTAAATTGACGAGCATAATCCGTTAAAGGAGAATCGGCTCTTACATTTCCAAGTTCATTCCTTAAATCATTTACAACTTTTTGAATTTCTTCTAAATCTTTGTTTTCTGCTCTGTTTAATTCCCTTATCCTTTTGCTTAAACTTGTAATTTTATTAAATGATTTATAATCTGTTCCATTTTGTTTATCAAGTTGTGAAGATATTTCTTTTTCTTTTTCGGTTTGCTCTTGTTCCGATTTTAAAATTATTTCTCTCTTATCACCATTATCTAAATAAACAGTAGCTTTTTCTTTTTCAAATTGTAAATTTGTAACTTTAACGTTCTGACCGTTGTCTGCCAAAGCCTTATTTAATATACTTATTGCCTGTGCCGTTAACTTTGTAGCATTAAGTGCTTCAAGAAGATCACTATTTAAAATAGCATTTTCACCTATTTGAGAAACGAGCATTTTTTGGAGTGTGTTATATAAAGCAGAAACTTGTTCTTTAAAAATATTTTCATATAAAACATCGGCACTGACGGTTTGTTGTTTTACATTAGGGGTAATAACAATATAGCTTATATTTTTATCCTGTAACAATTTTGTAAAACCGTAAGTATGGAAACCGCCGGTAATAACAACTTTAACTTTTTTTGTTTTTGAAAGTTGGTCCAAAACTTTTTGTGCATGGGCAATATTTGATTTTATTCTTATACCTTCTTTAGGTTGGTTAGGCATTTGCCCTATAATATTTTTAATAAAGAATCTGTTTCTTTCAACATTATCTTTATAAAAATCGTTAAATAAATTCAAATATGAATCAAGCTCAATGATGCCGTTAATATCTACATATTTTTTCCATAACAATTTAAACCTTGTCATATTGTTTATGAAATATTCGTATTCATCGGCTGTTAATTTATTTGTTAAATAACCGGAAAAATATTCAAGGTAATTTTGTAAGAAATAAATATCTTTTTCATTTTGATTTTGTGATAATTTAACATTTAATTCCTGCAACAAACTGTTTTCTTCAAGTGTTAAGTTAACGGGATTTAAATTTTGGTTTAAAGATAAATATTCAAAGAATAAAAGTAAAGTTCTATAATCGGATTTTTCAAGTAAACCTTTTTCTTTTGCAACTTTATATAAATCAAAGTAAAATTCAGTTTCTTTATTTTTATCGGAAACTTTTGCAAGCAATGCTTGATATTGGTCATAAGGAAGCTGACTTTTTAAATCGTTCAATAATTCGGCTATTGCCAAATTTACTTTTTTTGTGTCCAAACCGTCTTGTTTCTTTAAAACCTGTAAGAAAGCTACTATACTTGGATATTTCCTTAAATTTACATTTGCTTTTTGTGCTGTTTCAAGTAAATATGTAAAATATTTTTCCGCACTTAATTTACCTTCTTTATGCTTTGATATAACTCTGTTTAATTTTAAATTATCTCTTGAATAATATTTTTTTGAAATTTCATTTAATGTATATTTTAAGAAAGATATATACTTTAAAATTTCCTGTTTTTTGGAATAAATTTCGTTTAACCTTTTTAAATTATTTATATATGTAGTTTTATCTTCTATACCCAACAATAAATTACTTTTATTTGTTTCTACGGAATAATATTCACCGCCTGTAAGCCTGCCGCTTTCAAGCATATTGTTTAAAATTGTTTCTTTAAGTTTTTCATCGGCAATTGAAGTAAGCCAAGTTGTATCAACCTGACCTATACCGCCTTCAACATAAACATTTTTTAAACCGTATTTTTTATCAAGTATTGATAAAATATTGCTTATATTTCTTTGTGCCTGTGCATGGGAGTGAAGGTCTTGAATATTTATAATAATTTCATCACCGCCGGTGTATAAAGCATCGGTAATTCTGCCGACACTGAACGGAAGTAAATAATCTTCAATACTTTTAAATATTTTCTGGTTTATTGCAGGAACAGGTGCCGGAGTAATTGCGGCAGATAAACCCTGTGCAAAAACCATTGTAAACAAAAAACATAAACTTGTTGCCACGGCAACCGTTTTTTTAATGTTTAAGATTTTTAAAAGTTTGAATTTCATAATTTACCCCCAAATAAAAAATTCCGTCTTGAAACTACACAAGACGGAATTTAACTATATTATTATTTTTTATATTATTATCTTCGGTATCACTTCTTGCAAGCCCGAATAAACAAATCAAAAATAAAGAAATTATACCGAAAAAATTTAAAACCGAACTCGTCAAAAAAACAACTTTATCAAAAACAAAATTTGAAACTAAAGCATAACCTGCGGATGTATCATAAAAAGTATTGATATTCTTATAATCGGAAGCAGCTAAAATTGCCAACGCAACATCAGATTTACTTTCATTTTTATTTTGCTTGGAAGGCACGGCAGCATTTGCAGTATTTACATTTATATGTCCGTTTGTAATTTTTACTACAAAATTCGTTATAAGTTTAATTGAGCCGTCAACAACCGAAGTATAATATTCCGATATAGATGTTGCCGAATAAGCATTTGATACACAACTATTTACCTGTTGGTTCGTTGTTAAGTTGACTAAGTTTGTCAACAACATAAAACCAACTAAAAACCAAGTTATAATTTGGTAAAAAGTTTTAGTTAGAACCATACCCTTATATTATACCCCATAATTCAAAAAAATGCAACCCAAAAATTTGCAAAGCAAATTTTTCAGCTGATAAGCTGAAAAGTTTATTGACAACAGCTTATAGCTGAAAGCTTAGAGGTTAACGACAACAACAAGCTATAGGATGATAAGGTTATAAGATTATAAATTTAAACAATAAAAACTACAAACAACCTATAACCCAATAACCTAAAAGAACTTGAATTCCGGAGCAAGTCCGGAATGACATCCGCTTTGTTTCTATTATTCAAATCTTCCAATCTTACATTCTTCTATTCGGCAGTGGTTACAGGTGCCGAATTTTTCTTTTCCAAAACAGAATAAACAACCGCTGTTGTTGCTATTATTACAGGTAATGCAACAAATACGCCAATGATAAGCAACAAAACACCTAAAAAACCTATAAATAAATTCAAAATCATAACTATTACAATTTCAAACCTAACACCTTTTGTTAATGTAGCTGCATGTAAAATAGTATCTTTAACATTTAAATCTTTATCTATAATAACACACATTATAGGATAAAAAATGATACTTATAGCAATACCTATTACAGCAAGTATTAAAGAAATTACAACACTGTCAACACCCATTTGCATAATAAAGGAATAAACTGCAAATATAACAACAAAAATTATTGACTTAACGGTAAAAACTTTTTTAAAATCAAAAAAACTTGAAAAGCTTATATCTTCACCTTTAACAGCTTTTAAAGCAGCATTTAAAACAAGCAACATCATAAAGAACTGCAAAATAGAACCTACATAAGGAACGAACATGCAAGCCATCAAAATTAAAGTAACAATGATATACTGCCACCAACTTTTCTTAAAAATATTCCACGATGTAAGATACACGTCTTTCAAATCCAAAACCATAATTAACGGCCTCCTAATTTTTTATTAAAACTTATTTTATTTCAACTTGACATTATTTATATTTTATTAAAATTTAGCAGTAAAAAGCAATAGAACTTAAATTTTGTTTTGTAAATACTTATTTATAAGACCTGTTGTTGAATTATCATGTTTATTTTTAACATTTGAATTCAATTCCGGCAAAATAACTTTTGCCAAAACTTTTCCCAACTCTACACCCCATTGGTCAAAACTGTTTACCTGCCAAATAATACCCTGCACAAATATTTTATGTTCATACATTGCAATTAACGAACCCAAACTTTTAGGTGTAAGTTCCTTTAATAAAATTGAGTTTGTCGGTTTATTACCGTCAAATATTTTATGAGGAGTAAGCATTTGAATATCTTCCTGACTGTAACCGGCTTTCGTTAAAGTTTCTATAACTTTTTCTTTTTCCAACCCGAAAGCAAGGGCTTCCGTTTGTGCAAAATAATTTGACATTAATTTATCGTGATGATCACCTACAACTTCCGGAGGATTAACTATACCTATAAAATCGGCAGGTATCATTTTTGTTCCCTGATGTATTAACTGATAAAAAGAATGTTGTCCGTTAGTTCCCGCTTCGCCCCAAAGAATTTGCCCCGTTTGGTAATCCACTTTTTGACCGTCTCTGTTAATTGTTTTACCGTTACTTTCCATATCGGCTTGTTGTAAATATGCCGTAAATCTGTGTAAATATTGACTGTAAGGTAATACGGCATAAGACTGTGCATTAAAGAAATTGTTATACCATATTCCAAGCACTGCCATTATAACCGGAATATTTTTTTCAACAGGTGCAGTTTTAAAATGACAATCCATTTCATAAGCACCTTCAAGCATTTGTTTAAATTTATCAAAACCTATTGCACAAGCTATCGGTAAACCTATTGCAGACCACAAAGAATATCTTCCGCCGACAAAATTCCAAAATTCAAACATATTATCGGTATCAATACCGAATTCGGCAACTTTTTCTTTGTTGGTAGACAATGCAACAAAATGATTTTTAACGGCATCATTACCCAATGCATCAACTATCCATTTTCTTGCCGTATTTGCATTTGTAATTGTTTCAAGTGTTGTAAATGTTTTTGAAGCAACTATAAAAAGGGTGGTTTCCGGATCCAATTGTTTTAATACTTCATAAATATCGGCACCGTCTATATTTGACACAAAATAAACTTTCGGTCCGTCGGCATAATATTTTAATGCTTCACAAGCCATTCTGGGACCTAAATCCGAACCGCCTATACCGATGTTAACTACCGACTTTATCTGTTTACCTGTTTTACCGAGCCACTTACCGCTTCTTAATTTTTCGGTAAATTGTTTCATCTTTTCAAGAACTTTTTTTATTTCAGGCATAACATCCTTGCCGTCAACATAAACCGGCTCATTTGACATATTTCTTAAAGCCGTATGAAGAACGGCACGTTTTTCGGTCCAGTTAATTTTTTCACCGGAAAATTCTTTTTTTCTCCACGTATCAATATCACTTGCTTTAACCAAATCAAGCAATAAATTTATTGTTTTTTCGGTTACTATATTTTTGGAATAATCGAAGAATATACCGAGTTTTTTATCATCTATACTAAATTTATCAAACCTTTTTTCGTCTTTAAACAACTGCCTTAAATGAACGGATTTCATTTCCGTTTCGTAATGTTGTTTTAATGTTTTCCACTGAGAAATTTGTGTTAATTTCATTTTTATTCCTTTTAAAAAAATTGCTTTGCAATTTTTTATTTTAGGGCTGACAGTTTAGAGTTTAAAAAATTTGCAAAGCAAATTTTATAACGTAAATTTATAACCGACTTTAAAACCTATTTTTTTATAAGTTATTTCTTCGTTATTATCGTTACCCATACAACATGAAGCACTTATTTCCATAAGATATGTTTCATATAATTCAAAACCTATTGCACCGCCGTAATAAACTCCGGGGGAACTGCTTTCGGGACTGCTTATCGCAAAAATAACATTATATCCGAAATCACCCCTGATATACGGTTTATATTCCCCGTAATTTCCTGCAGGATAAAATAAAATACTTGCATATACCGGTAAAAACGAAAAAGTTTTATCGGAATAATAACATTCTCTTTCACCGTCATAATAAGGATCGCCGGGATTTTTATAATTTTCGTTGGGTATCAATTCAGTTGTGTTTTTTATTGTTCTTTTAACCAAATACTCAAAACCGGCAGCAACGGAAAAATAATTACTAAGATGATATCTTGCTTCACCGCCAAAAGTAAGCCCTAAAGGATAAACTTCGTAATCGCTTCTAAATGTTCCGTCCAAATCCATACCGACAAGAGGAACCAAATCAATTTCCGCAGCATAAGAACCCGTAATAAAAAGTGCGGTTATTAAAAAACCTAATAAAAATTTTTTCATAATATACTCCTTAAAAAAATCGCTATGCGATTTTTTAGTTTAGGGTAGGCAGTTTAGACTTTAGAGTTTAAATAACAAATTATTCCTTAATTAATGTCCAACAATGCAACTCTCAACACCAAACTCTCAACCCAAAAATGATGAAATCAAACTTTTATAATGATAGCAAAAATAACAACTTAAATCAAAATTATTTTATTCTTTTTATGTTCGCACCCAATTTAGTAAACTTTTTTTCCAACCTTTCATAGCCCCTGTCAAGGTGGTAAATTCTTAAAATTTTACTTTGTCCCTCGGCAAAAAGCCCCGCTAAAACAAGTGCGGCACCTGCACGTAAATCAGACACCATAACCGGAGCACCCGAAAACTTTTTTACACCGGTAACATAAACGGTTTTCCCTTCTATTTGAAGATTGGCACCGAAGCGTTGAAGTTCCCCGACGTGTAAAAATCTGTTTTCAAAAACCGTTTCTTCTATTATTGAATTTCCGTTTACGGTTGCCATTAATGCCATCCATTGCGCCTGAACATCAGTAGGAAAACCGGGGTAAATTTCGGTTTTTATATTAACAGGTTTTAACTCTTTAACCCATTTTGCAGTTATTGTATCCCCGAAAACTTTAACCGAAAGGCCGGCTTCAATAAGTTTATCTATAATTACCTTTATATGATTAGGATTAGTATTTAACAAAGTAATATCACCTTTTGTTATTGCGGCAGCTATCATATATGTTGCGGTTTCAATTCTGTCAGGTATAACCGAATGAGTAAAACCTTTCAGTTTATCAACACCTTCCACGGTTATTATTTTAGTTCCGGCGCCTGTAATTTTAGCACCCATTTTATTTAAAACATCCGCCAAATCTTCTATTTCCGGTTCTTTGGCCGCATTGATAATTCTTGTAGTTCCTTTTGCCAAAACACTTGCAAGTAAAATATTTTCGGTTGCACCGACACTTGCAAACCTTAGTTCAATATCACAACCTTTTAAACCTTTTGGAGCAGACATTTTTATATAACCTTCTTTAAGTTCGATATTTGCACCCATTTGTTTAAAAGCATCCAAATGAATATCTATCGGTCTTGCACCTATTGCGCATCCGCCGGGAAGAGAAACATCAACCTTACCGAGCCGTGCAAGTAAAGGGCCCATAACCAAAACACTTGCCCTCATTTTACGAACCAAATCATAAGGAGCAACCGAAGCTAATTTTGATGAAATACCGGTTGTTACAACATTAGTTTTTTTTGTTGAAGGTTTGCCTATAAAATTTAAAAAATCTATTGTGGTTTTGATATCAGCAAGCGTAGGAACATTTGTTATTTTACATTTATCATCAGTCAATAATGTTGCAAATAATATCGGTAATGCGGAATTTTTAGAACCTGAAATTTTAACCGTTCCTTTAAGTTTTTTACCGCCGTTTATTATTATTTTATCCATTTTGTATTACCAATACCCTGTCAAGACCGGAATAATCTTTTATAATTTTTATATTTTTATATCCTTTGTTTTCAAACAAACCGTTTATTTTATTTGATATATTAGAATTCAACTCAAAAAAAGCAAATCCGTTTTCATTTAAAAAATTTTTTAAATTATCTGAAATTATTTTATAAAAAAACAATCCGTCATCGGATGCAACCAAAGCTTCTTTAGGTTCAAACAATAATTCTTTTTGAACCGTTTTAAATTCCCGTTCACTAATGTATGGCGGATTGGATGTAATTATATCAAATTTTTTTGAAATATCACCAAACATATCGGATTTTTTAAAAATAATTTTGGCGCTTACGTTATTTAAAATTGCATTTTGTTTTGCAACTTCAAGTGCTGCCGAACTTATGTCTGCGGCAACTGCCGAAATATCAGGGCAATATTTACACACGGAAACGGGAATACACCCCGAACCTGTTCCGATATCAAGCAAACTTTTTAAATTATCATTTTGTTTTACGGTTTTTATAACTTCTTCAACTAAAATTTCGGTTTCCTGCCTCGGAATAAGAACATTTTTGTTCACAAAAAAATTCAAGCCCATAAATTCACTTTTTTCTAAAATATAACTTACGGGCTCTCCGGAAATTCTTCTTTCGATATATGTTTGATATTTTATGTATTGTTGTGGGGTTAAGGATTTATCTCTTAACAAAAAAAGATTACTTCTTGTTATATTTAAAACACCGCACAGCAAAACTTCCGAATCAAGTTTTGCTTCTTCAATATTATGTAATGTTAAATATTTTTCTGCCTGTTGTAAGAGATTAAAGACTGTTTTCATTTTATTAGCCGAGAAATTATAACGACAAGTAGGTTATAAGGTGATATGGTTATGGGGTTATTGGTTAAACTACAAAAACAAAAAAAACTAACCTATAACCCTATAATCCAATAACTCTATAATCCAAAAAATATAGATTGCCACGACCGCTAAAGCGATCCCGCAATGACGAACTAAAAGATTTATTTTACTTTACTTCTATTCTTCAAAATTGTCGAAGGCAATTTTATATATTTGCCTTCTGAAGTTTTTCTTCGTTTTCACATGAGATAAGTTTTTCTATAAGTTCTGTTAAATCTCCGTCCATAACTTCGGTAATATTATAAACACTGAAACCTATTCTGTGGTCGGTAATTCTGTTTTGAGGAAAGTTATATGTTCTTATTTTTTCAGACCTGTCACCGGAACCTATCTGCTGTTTTCTGTCACTTGAAAGTTGCTTTTCCTGCTCAAGCATTTTTTCTTCATAAAGTTTTGCTCTCAACACTTTCATTGCTTTGGCTTTATTTTTTATTTGGCTTCTTTCGTCCTGACACGAAACCACAAGCCCCGTAGGTAAATATGTAATTCTTATGGCAGAGTCGGTTTTATTAACGTGTTGTCCGCCGGCACCGCTTGCCCTGTAAGTATCTATCCTTAAATCTTCGGGTTTTATTTCAACATCAACTTCTTCGGCTTCCGGTAAAACAGCAACGGTAATTGCAGATGTATGAACCCTGCCGGAAGCTTCGGTTTCGGGAACCCTTTGAACTCTGTGTGTTCCTCTTTCAAATTTAAAATATTTCCATACCTTATTGCCGGATACGGAAAAAACAACTTCCTTATAGCCGCCAAGCCCTGTCGGGTTACTGTCTATAATTTCATACTTCCAGCCGTTTCTTTCGGTAAACCTTGTATATGCTCTAAACAAATCACCTGCAAACAAAGCTGCTTCTTCACCGCCTGTTCCTGCCCTTATTTCGACGATGATATCCCTGTCCTCATGCGGATCGGGAGGTATAAGCAATAATCTGATTTCATTTTCAAGTGTTTCTTTTTTTGCAACAGTGTCATCATATTCGGCAAAGGCCATTTCCCTCATTTCTTTATCATCCGATTGTTTCAATTCGTCAAGTTCCGTTATATCTTTTAAAACTTTAAGATATTGTTTTGATTTTTCGACTATAGGTTCTAAGTAGGAATGTTCTTTTGAAACAGCTTTATACTGCTGCTGGTCGGCAATTATATTACTGTCACCGAGTTTTTGTTCTATTTCCAAAAATTTTTTATTGATTTCTTCAAGTTTTTCTTTTAACATTATAAAAATTTTTCTCCGAAAAATTTTTAGCTTAGAAACTGAAAAGCTCAGAGCTTAAAGTTTAAACTACAAACGTCAAATGCAACGACAAGCTACAAATTTATCCTCACTGACAGCCATCGAAATAACATAACTACAGCCGAGAAGTTTAACAATAACATATAATCAACTAATCAACAGAAATTAAAAAAAATGGCAGATTAACTTTTTAGGTAAGTTAACTCTGCCATTTTTTATATTATTTACTTTGCTTTTTTATCTTCTTTCTTTGCTTCTTTTTTTGCTGCTGCGGCAGCTGCTTTTGTTTTTTTAGGTGTAGATGTCAACAATTTAGATAACTTTTTTCTTTTCGGTTCTACTTTTTTAACCGTTTTCTTTTTAACAACGGTTTTACCTTCGGTAGCAATAAACCTCTTTTGGAATTTTTCAACCCTTCCGGCTGTATCTATAAGTTTTTGTCTCCCAGTAAAGAAAGGATGACAATTTGAACATATTTCCAACTTAATATTAGGTTTTGTTGAACGGGTTTTAAATGTATAACCGCAAGCACAACTTACGGTTGCTTCAACATATTTAGGATGAATACCTTCTTTCATTGCTATACTCCTTAATTATAATATCCGTTTATTATATTTTTTTATAAAACAAAAGTCAATAATAATAATTTTAAATTTGCGAAGTAAAAAAGTATGAATTTATAATTAAAATTAAAGTTCTTGAAGCCAACCGTTATGTAAACCTGCATCGTGAAAACAATCCAAAACTTCATCATATTCGGCTTGTGTTATTTTTCTGTTTAATTCCGTTATATCGGCAGATTTGTTTGCGGTATGATATTGAGCCATAACACTTACATAAGTATCCTGTGAAATTTCATTTGCAATAAATTCAAAAGTTTGTTTTGAACCTGCGATATTATTCGGTAAAACAAGGTGTCTTATCAAAATACCTTTTGTTGCCAACTCATTATTATCAAATTTTAAATTTCCTTTTTGTCTGAACATTTCCTTTATTGCAGCTCTGTTGTTTTCAACATATTTATCAATGCCCGAATATTTTTTGGCATTTTCGTTGTTTGAATATTTCATATCCGGCATATAAATATCTATAAAATTTTCCATAAGTTCCAAAACTTCTACCGATTCATAACCGCCGCAATTTGATAATACAGGTATAGTTAAACCTTTTTGTTTTGCAATAAAAATTGTTTCTGCAACCATAGGATAGACATGGGTAGGTGTAACCAAATTTATATTATTTGCACCTTTTTGTTGAAGTTTTATCATTTGTTCGGCAAGTTCTTCGGGTGTAATTATGTTACCGTTACCTAATTGGCTTATGGGATAATTTTGACAAAAAACACAGGATAAATTGCAGTTTGTAAAAAAAATTGTACCGGAACCTTTCGTTCCCGAAACGGGAGGTTCTTCCCCATAATGTAAATTGATACTTGAAACTTTTAATTGATTTGATACTCTACATGCACCCGTTTGTCCTTTTATTCTGTTAACTCCGCATTTTCTCGGGCATAACTTACAATTTTGCATTAACCGATAAAGTTTTTTTATTTCAATGTTCATAAACTGATTAATTCTTGTTGTTGGGTTTGCATATCTTTAACGACAACTTGATTTTTTACAAGTTCGTCATTACCTAAAATTACCACTTTCTTGGCACCTATTTTATCGGCTAACTTAAATTGAGCTTTTAAAGATTTATTATATAAAGGGCCTTCAACTGTTATTTTTTCCGGCAAATTTAATTTAGAGCAAATATTATTTTTATTTATCAATAAATCATTTGCAAAAGCAAATGCCTTATCAAATAAAAATTCATCGGCAACGGCAACAAAAACGATATCGTTTGTTTTTATATTGTCAAAAAAGTTTGTTTTTTCGGCAGCAAGTAAAACTCTTTCCGAACCTAATGCAAAACCCACACTCGGTATTTGCTGCCCGCCGAGTTCTTTAACAAGGTTATCATATCTGCCGCCTGCACAAATTGCATCATGAGAACCGACAGCCGACGAACGAACTTCAAAAACGGTTCTTGTGTAATAGTCAAGCCCTCTTACCAATTTATCGTCAATAACATACGAACAATCAACTGTTTTTAAAAGTTGCTGAACTTTATTAAAGTGCTCATTACATTCTTGGCATAAACATTGTTGCATTGCAGGAACATTTTGAAATTTTCGGCTATCAATTTTACAATCCAAAAGCCGTAAAGGATTTTTTTCCAATCTTCTTTTACAATCATCACATAAATCCTGTATCGAAGAAAAATATTCCACAAGTTTTTGTCTGAAAACCGGTCTGCATTTATCACAACCCAAAGAATTTATGTGAATTACAACATCGGTTATATTTAATTTTGAAAGTATTTCTTTTGCAAGAAGTATTATTTCAACATCGGCATTAGGATTGGGGTTACCTAAATATTCCGCACCCATTTGTAAAAATTGTCTGTATCTTCCCGCCTGCGGCCTTTCATAACGGAACATATCACCGCAATAAAAAAATTTACCTACCGGCTCTTCCATATCAAGCCGATGTTCGATATATGCACGAACAAGAGAAGCCGTTCCTTCCGGGCGCAAAGCCAAATTTCTTCCTTTTTTATCCTGAAACAAATACATTTCTTTTTCAACAATATCGGTAGCTTCACCTATTGACCTTGTAAACAAAGCGGCATCTTCAAACATAGGTGTTTTTATTTCTTTAAAATTATGTTTTTTAAAAACGGTTCTTGCATACTCGTCAAGTTTTTCCAAACCTAAAGCAATTCTGCCGTAAATATCGTGTGTTCCTCTGGGTGCTTTATATATTGCCATTTTTATTCTCCGAAATTTTTTTTAACATTTAACTTGGACTCCGGGGCTATTATACCTGCCGACATTATATATTGAATTCCTTCCTCAACCGAATATTCGCTTTCAATAACATCTTCTTCTTTTATCAAAAGTAAAAAACCTGTTGTAGGGTTTGGTGTTGTAGGCATAAAAACTGTTATAAAATTTTTTCCGTTGACAACTTTTTTACCCGTTGAAAAAGCTACACAATAGGAATCTTTATTCGGAAAAGGAACAAATACCACTTTTTGAAAATCTTTACTCATACTTCCGTTGGAAAAAAAAGAAGTGAACTTTTTAAACAGAGCATAAATTGAACCTATTGCCGGAATTTTTTCCAAAATATTTTCAAATATTTTAAATATTTTTTTACCGATAAAATTTGTAGCAAGAAAACCGGCAAAACATATTATTAAAAGTGTTAAAAAGAAACTTAAAACTTTTGCCAAAAATAAAATCCAACTTGCATCATCGGTAAAATGTTTTAATATCGGATGGAAAAACGGCATTGAAAAACTGCTGGTCCAATTAAAAATAAACATGAACACAAAAAACGTAAGCCACAAAGGAAGCAGTATCAAAAGCCCGGCAACAAAATATTTTTTAAAAAAAGTTTTCATTTTACCCCTTCAACATTTCAACTAAATTTTACAGATTGCCACACCGACTTCGTCGGTTCGCAATGACAACAGTAACGACAGCTGAGACAAAAAAATACTTTGCATTTTGTTCTATTTTCCGTTTATAAATTTAATTCCTGCGGAAACAAGTTTTTTAAGTTTATCTTTGGAAGAACTTTCCGCATATAAACGGACTATAGGTTCCGTTCCGGACAACCTGAAACCTATCCAAGTATCATCGTCTATTATAAATTTATAACCGTCTACGGAAACTACTTTTTGTATTTTCATACCTGCTATTTTTTCAGGTGTTTTTTGTTTTAAAGTTTGTTTAAATTTTTCCATTGTTTCGGAAGGAAGACGGAAATTTTGTCTTTCGGTAAATACAGGTCCCGTTAATTTTGTTATATCCTTTAACAATGCAGCCAATGTTTTTTTATTAACGGCAACGGCTTCCGCCATAAGCATACAAGCTATTATACCGTCTTTTTCTGGAACATGTCCTCTTATAGTTAAACCGCCTGATTCTTCACCGCCTATTATAAAATCATTAGGTCTTTGAGTAAGAATATCGCCTATATATTTAAAACCGACCGGAGTTTCCTTAACTTCTATACCAAGTTTTGCGGCAAGTTTATCTATCATGTGGCTTGTCATAACACTTCTTACAACAACACCTTTCCAGCCCCTTGTTTTATTCAAGTGATATAACAATATCGGAATTACCTGATTAGGTGTTATAAAAGTTCCGTCGGAATCAATAATACCGAACCTGTCGGCATCACCGTCAACGGACAAACCTATTTTATAAGATTCTTTTTTCACTATCGCTTTTAAAATTTTAAGGTTTGCTTCATTGGGTTCGGGTGAATGACCGTCAAATAAAACATCTCTTTGCTTATTTAAAACCTTTAATTTTGTTCCTGCAGCTTCAAGTAAAGTATCCAAATAATCATCCCCTGTTCCGTGCAGAATATCCGCGGCAACTTTCATTTTTGATTTTTTCAACAACTTGAAATCAACAAGTTCTTTTATTCTTTTCAGGTATGCAGGTCTGGGGTCATAATATTGAACGGTTCTATTTTTTAAAGCTTGTTCCAAAGAAATACTTTTAACATCTTTTATACTTAGTTTTTGACAATATTTTTCTATCACCTGTGTAGTTTCCGGTAACGCCGGTCCGCCCCAAGAAGGTGAAAATTTAAGACCGTTATATTCCGGCGGGTTGTGGCTTGCCGTAAAATTTATTCCGCCGGCAAGTTTATTTTTAACAATGTCATAAGCTATAACCGGTGTAGGCGTATTTCTGTTACATAATAAAACTTTTATTTTATTTCCCGCTAAAACTTCCGCCGATATTGCTGCAAATTTTT